>JAYVGH010000061.1:0-2304 GCA_043772435.1 Bacteroidota bacterium | reverse complement strand
AAATGTGGAAAGTAGAACTAAAAATACTAGGGTTGGCAACCCGTAAAAACAAATGCCTATTAAAAATGTACGATGTTATATTTATTTAACCCAACTTGTATAATTACGTCCCAAACGCTCAAATAATCAGCAAATTTCAACTAAATATCACAAAATTTTCATTTATTTTTTGAGATAACAATGCTAATATATTGACTGTAAGACATTTGTGTTTTTACCAATTTCATTTGTGTTCCCCCATAGATTTGTTTCTTAAAATACTATTTATATCTTTGCCAAATGTTTCTAAAAAAAATAGATAAAGGGCCTAAAGGCGGTAAAGTATATAGCTATTATCGGCTTTGCGAGAGCATCCGTATTGGCGGCAAAACACGCCACAATAATTTATTAAACTTGGGTACTCTTGAAGCTTTACAGCCCGATGAGTTAAAAATGCTCGCCAATAGAATCGAAGAACTGTATCTCGGTTATACCAACCATATGTTTTCACTTGTTAGCGAAAAAGTAGAGCAACTAGCCACCAAATTTTATCAAGAACTGCGTGAAAAAAATAAAGTTGCCCTTGTTTTACCTACTAAAAAAGTAGTTGAAAACACTGATAAACAAATATATGATATTGATTTTGAGCGAGTAAACCTTAAAACATTAAAACACGATGAGGTACGAGAAGTGGGAGCCGAATGGCTTTGTTTGCAGGCCATAGAAGAACTGGGTATAAAACCATTTTTAGCGGGTACAGGAATGGAACAAGAGGCTATCAATAAATCCATTGCACTTATTGTAAGTCGGGCAGTTTACCCCTCATCCGAATATAAAACAGCGCAATGGATGCAAAGCTCGTCTGCCCTTACCGAGCTTATATTTGGCACCCATAAGCCTATCTCTTACCAACAGCTATACCTTAGCGGAGATAGTTTGTATGCGCAAAAAGAGCTGCTTGAACAGCACCTGTGTACAAAAACCAATGAACTATTTGATATAAAAGACAAAATAGTATTCTACGACCTTACCAACACCTACTTCGAGGGTAGAAAATTAGGCAGCGAGTTGGCACAGTTTGGTAGAAGCAAAGAGAAAAGAAGCGATTGTAAATTAATCTCCCTAGCTTTAGTAGTTAATGCCGAAGGCTTCGTAAAATACAGCAAAATATACGAGGGTAACATTTACGAAGCCCACACCTTAGCCGCCATTGTAGATGCCTTAGCTATCAACACATCGCTAAGTGCTAAACCCGTGGTGGTAATGGATGCAGGCATATCAGACGAAGCTAACTTAAAAATGCTTAAAGAAAAAGGTTACGATTATTTATGCGTTACAAAAGCTAAATTAAAAGAATACACCGAGGTAAACCCAGCAACTCAACCCATTGAAATAAGCGATAAAAGGGGGCATAAAATATCCTTAACATTGGTAAAAAAAGCCGATTGTGAAGACCAATTTCTGCTCATAAAAAGCGAGCAAAAGGCAGTAAAAGAGACCGCTATGAACGATCGGGTCTGTGGTAGGTTTGAAGACGAGTTAAAAAGCCTTGACCAGTCAATACAAAGCAAAGGAGGTACAAAAAAGATAGAAAAAGTGGGCGAAAGGCTTGGAAGAATAAAAGAAAGATACCCAACCGCAAACAAGCATTATACCGTAGAAATTCAACACGAAAACCAAAAAGCTACCAGCCTTACATTTACCCAAAAAGATACCACAGATGCCAAACAAACCAATGGCGTATATTTTATAAGAACCTCGCTAAAAGAAAGCAATGAAAAAATACTGTGGGATATATATAATACCCTTACGGAGATTGAAGCAACGTTTAAAGTGCTAAAAACCGACCTTAACATTCGACCCGTTTTCCACCAAAAAGACGAACGCACAAAAGCACATATACAGCTTGGTATTGTGGCCTATATGCTTGTAAATACCATACGACACAAACTAAAAAAAGCAGGTATAAACCACAGTTGGAGCAATATAGTTAGAATAATGAATACCCAAAAAATAGTAAAAACATCTTTTGTAAACGATAAAAATCAAGTAATTATACTAAACAAATGTAGTGAACCTAATACACAAGTTTTAGAAATATACCAGGCCACAAATTATAAACTAAAACCTTTTAGCTTAAAAAAGTTTGTGTTACCCCAATAAAAAATAAATCGGCATTAAAAAGCTGTAAGTGAGAGCTTTGTGCTATAAAAAATACAAGTTGGGTTAATTAAAGACGAAAAAGCATCAGCCCATAACCGCAGGTTGGCGAAAAAAGCCCGCTCCCCACGCTCTAGGGCGACACACGACGGGCTTCTTCGCCAA
>JAYVGH010000060.1:0-50997 GCA_043772435.1 Bacteroidota bacterium | reverse complement strand
TGCAACGTGGTACCGAACAAATTGCCGCAGGCTATATTATTTACGGCAGTAGCTGTATGTTGGTGTACACAACCGGTAAAGGCGTTAATGGTTTTACCTTAGATCCTAGTATTGGTGAGTTTTGTTTGTCTCATCCAAATATGAAAACACCACAAACCGGAAATACTTACTCAGTAAACGAAGGCAATTATTTACATTTTCCGGACGGCGTAAAAAAATTTATTAAGTATTGTCAGGAAGAAGATAAGGATACTAATCGTCCATATAGCAGCCGATACATTGGCAGTGGTGTAGCCGATATTCACCGTAATTTAATTACCGGAGGAATTTATATTTACCCAACAACAACAAAATCGCCAAAAGGTAAATTACGTTTATTGTACGAATGTAATCCTTTAGCATTTATAGTAGAGCAGGCGGGTGGTGTAGCAAGCACAGGTAGTAAACGTATAATGGAAGTTGATATTAACGAGTTACACCAACGCACCCCTTTATTTATAGGCAGTGCCGATATGGTAGGAGTAGCTTTAGAGTTTATGAAAAAATATAGTATTGAATTGGCTTGAGTTTAAAAAATATGCTTTTCAGCATGATAGCTACTTCGTACTAAAGGCCCACTCTCAACAAATTTAAAATTTTTAGTTAAAGCGTAATCTCTGTAGTTTTTAAATTCATCAGGATGCACAAAACGAGCTACAGGCAAATGTTTTGGTGTAGGTTGTAAGTATTGCCCAATGGTTAATACATCGCACTTTACAGCAACCAAATCATTAATGGTTTCATAAATCTCTTCTTCCATTTCTCCTAAGCCAACCATTAAACCGCATTTTGTTTTTACGTTCGCTTCATCCAAACGTTTTAAAACATCCATACTACGGTCATACTTTGCTTGTATACGAACTTGCGCTGTTAATCGCCTAACTGTTTCAATGTTATGCGAAACTATATCCGGGTTAACATCAATAATGCGTTGTAAATTTTCCCACTTTCCTGCAAAATCAGGTATTAAACATTCAAATTTTGTTTGCGGACTAACTTCTCTAATAGCTTTAATTGTTTCTGCCCAAATTATTGATCCACCGTCTTTTAAATCATCCCTGTCCACACTTGTAATTACACAATGTTTAACTCCCATTAATTTTACCGATTCTGCTATGCGTTTAGGCTCGTCCCAATCTACAGGTTTAGGTTTGCCGGTAGCTACAGCGCAAAAACCGCAACTACGTGTGCAAATGTTTCCTAAAATCATAAAGGTGGCTGTACCTGCTCCCCAGCATTCGCCCATATTAGGGCAATTACCGCTTTCACAAATGGTGTGTAATTTATGCTCGCTAACAATGCCTCTTACTTTAATATATTCAGCACCTGTTGGTAATTTTACACGTAACCAATCCGGTTTTTTTAGTTTGGGAGATTCAAGTTCCATATAATTTATCTTTATTATTTACAATTTAAAACATTAACAATTTACGGTTGTAGTCTAATAAATCAATTGTAAATTGTAAATAATTAAATCGTCAATAAATAATTGTGTTTATTAATATTAAATCCATTTTTTACCAAACACAAAACCTACATGAAAGGTAATTATTATATTTTCGCGTGGGTTGCGTGCCATTATTGGTAAGGCTTTAGGAAAATAATCGATAGATATGCCAGTTTCAATGGCTCTTATTAAATTTGTATAACCGGCGTATTCAAAGCTTAAGTTAAATTTACCTGTAATTCCCGGATATATTCTTGTCTCCGCTAAGCCATCGCTAAATTTACCGCGTCCAATAACACTGTCCTGCGTAAAATCACTTTCGTTAAATTTAACAAGTGTTGGGTCTGCGGCACTGCTACCACTTGGCGTACCTGTAGCTAACTGGTAATAATAGGGCTTTGCTAATGCCAATAAAGGACCTAGTGAGTATGAAAAACGAACCTCAACAGCCTTTATATCTGCTTTTGCAAAAATGGTATTTTGCATGCCAATAGCTCCTCTTAATAAAAACACGCTATTTAATTTGCCGTAAATAAAACGCTTGTTGTTTTGCGCTTCGCCTTTTACTTTTACTTCTTTTGGAGACCTAAGAGTTTGTAAATCAATTTCGTAAAATGAGCGTGACTTAGCGGTAACGTGTCTGCCACGCCGATACAATATACCATAACCACGCGTGTTAGCGTATATTTTTCCGCTGGCATCATTGCGATACAATATATTTAAATTAGTTCCATTTTCATCCCCTGCACCCAATATGTTTTCTTGCGCTAAATTTACCTGAGGCAAAAATAATATAACAAAACTTAATAAAAATAGTCGAGTAAACATTGTAACAAAATTAATATATTTAGAGTTATAAAACTACTTAAATAAACATAAATATAATGGCAACAAGCACAGTAAAATACCTAGGCGAATTAAGAGCGGAATCTAAACATCTGCAAAGCGGCAACATTATAATTACCGATGCTCCAACCGACAATCACGGTAAGGGAGAGGCTTTTTCGCCCACCGATTTGATGGCTACAAGCCTTGCGGCCTGCATTATTACAACAATAGGTATAAAAGCAAATGCCGAAGCAATGACGTCCATAAACGGAACAACTGCCGAAGTTACAAAGGTTATGTATGCCGATCCTCGTAGAGTAGGTGAAATACACATTAAATTAAATTTTCCAAAAAGTAATTTCTCTGAAAAAGAAAAAAAAATATACGAAAATATAGCACATACATGCCCTGTAGCCAAAAGTTTGCATCCTGATTTAAAACAGGTATTGGAATTTATTTGGTAGATTTATAAAACGCTGATAACGCTGATTTTTATGGTTAATTACGATTTTTTTAAATATTAAATAATAATTAATATTTTTATTATAATAAATTAATCATAATAATGTCTTATCCATCAGCTATATCAGCGTTATATTTACTTAAATAAAAATCGTAACTTTGCAAAAAATTTATAAAAATGATTTCGGTTAATGGCGTTACGGTTAGTTTTGGTGGTTACAATTTGTTTGATAATATTTCCTTTTTAATTAATCCAAAAGATCGCATTGGCTTAGCAGGTAAAAATGGCGCCGGAAAAAGCACACTACTTAAAATTTTAGCCGGAGAACAAAACGCGACCAAAGGCGAAATAGCCATGCCAAAATCATGCACTTTAGGCTATTTACCACAGGATATGATTCACCAACACGGGCGCACTGTGTTTGAAGAAACAGAAAGTGCTTACCAGGAGATTAAACAGTTAGAAGTACGTATTGAAGAAATTAATAATCAAATAGAAACCCGCACCGATTACGAAACCGATGCCTATATGAAATTAATTGAAGAGCAAACCGATGTGTACACACGCTTGGATATGCTTGGTGCAGGCAATAGAAACGAAGACATTGAAAAAATATTAAAAGGTTTAGGTTTTAGCCGAAAAGATTTTGACCGCCAAACTGCCGAATTTAGTGGGGGTTGGCGCATGCGTATTGAATTGGCAAAAATATTATTACAAAAACCCGATATTTTATTGTTGGATGAGCCCACCAATCACTTGGATATTGAGGCTATTATGTGGTTGGAAGAATTTATGGAAACCTTTCCGGGGGCTGTAATGCTTATTAGCCACGATAAAACCTTTTTAGATGCAGTTACCAATCGTACAATTGAAATTTCAAATCAAAAAATTTACGATTATAAAACCAATTATTCGCGTTATTTAGTACTTAGGCAAGAGCGAAAAGAACAACAGGAAAACGCCGCTAAAAATCAACAAAAAGTAATTGACCAAACCGAATATTTAATTGATAAGTTTAGAGCTAAAGCCAGCAAATCGGCTATGGCACAATCGCTTATAAAAAAATTAGATAAAATGGAGCGGGTAGAGGTAGACGATGCTGATAATGTAAGTATGAACTTTCGATTTCCTGCCCCGGCACATAGCGGTAAAATTGTAATAACCGTAGAAGATGCAGGAAAAGTGTATGGTGAAAAACGTATTTTTAAAGATGCTACTTTTATTATAACCAAAGGAGAAAAAATTGGACTGGTAGGGCGTAACGGCGAGGGCAAAAGCACTATGATGAAAATGATTGCCAAAAAAGTAGACCATGAAGGTTTGATACAATTAGGGCACAGTGTACTTATGGGTTATTTTGAACAAGACCAGGAAGAAAAACTCGACCCTAAAAAAACAGTGTTTGAAACCATTGATGAAGCTGCTGTGGGCGATGTACGCAAACAAGTGCGTGGTTTATTAGGTTCGTTTTTATTTAGGGGTGATGATATTGATAAAAAAGTACAGGTATTAAGTGGGGGAGAGCGCGGAAGATTAGCTTTATGTAAATTATTGTTAGAACCCTACAACTTATTATTAATGGATGAGCCAACCAATCACTTGGATATTCGTTCGAAAGATATTTTAAAAAAAGCGTTAATAGATTACGAAGGCACTGTGGTAATGGTAAGCCACGACAGGGATTTTATGAAAGGCATTTGCCACCGCTTGTTTGAATTTAGAGATGGCGGCGTAAAAGAATATTTGTGCGACATTGAAGAGTTTATGCAAATACGTAAGGTAGAACGCTTAAACGAATTAGATTTGGATAAAACCGGTAGTAAAGCAAGTGTCTCGCTGAGCGTAGTCGAAGCGAAAACAGGAAATAAATCAACTGTTCCCGTGAGTGCAGTCGAAGGGTCTAACGCAAATGATAAAAAACAACTTCAAAACAAATTAAAAAAAATTGAAGAAACCATTGAGAAATTAGAATCAGACATAAAAGCTTGCGATGCCAAGCTCTCAAACCCTACCGAATACGAAAAACTAGTAAACGATAAAACTTTTTTTGATAATTATAACACACTAAAAATAACCTTAGACGAAGAAATGAAAAAGTGGGAAGAGGTTTCGGGCATGGTTTAGTTCTAATATAGTTTATCTTTTTATTTTCAATTCCTCAACAATCTCTTTCAGTAATTTAATTTGTTCGTCTTTTTCGAGTAGTAGCTTATCATATAATTCTTTTTGTGATTCCATAAAATTATGAATGTAACCAAAATTCTTTTCAATTTTTTCAATATTAAATTGATTAATAGGAGAACCGTTAATAAGTTCCATTTCGGGTACTTCTAAAATTTCGGCTATTTCTTTTAACCGTTCAAGTGTTAATTGTGTTTGATTGCTTTCTATTTTGCTATACGCTGTTTGAGAAATGCCTAGCTTAGTTGCAATACTTTCTTGCGTAATTTTTCGGTTTTCTCTTATAAATTTTATTTTCGTTCCTGTCATGTTTTATTCGTTAAAGTTATATATATAACTATTTGTTATAAAACCAAAATTTTTGTTAATAAAAAGAGACGAATCGTACAATTACATAACATTAAGATTTTTTAGGAGTAATATTTTGGGCTTATGTTTGTATTGAATAATAAATCCAAAAAAAATGAAAAATAAACTATTAATTTTTTTATGCTTCCTTAACATAGCAGGTATAAAGGCACAAAGTACATGTGCAACAGCCTCTTCAGTCCAAACCAATGCAATTTGGAATGGAGTTGATTCTTTTAATGTAGCCGAAAGGTGGCATAAATTTAATGGAAACGATAATGTATTTACCATTAAATTATGCGTGAAAAATTATGGTAGTGGCAGTTTTACCATAGATTTATATGAGAATAATTGCGGTACTTTACCCGCACCACTATACACCACTACTGTTAATGGAGATAGTATAAGTATTGTAACGCAAACATTACAATCCATAAAAAGCTATGTTATTCGATTAAGAAATTCAATAACTCCTTCTTATGAAGTGTATAATTTATATGTGTATTCATCATCCAGCCCAAATATTCCGTTAAGCGGTTGCACAGGTACAAGTTGCGGTTTTCCCACAAATTGTAATGAATTAGTGTGTAATGGCGGCTTTGAATGTATTACAACAACTATTACGGGTGTTGCACAGCTTAACAACGCAGTCAATTGGACAGGCGCAAATCTTGGTACACCTGATCTTTTTACAGCACAAAGTGGTTTATCTGTTCCACAATTAAGTGTTCCTTGTAACGGCTTTGGCTATTAGGCAGGGCATAATTCCTCAAATAGCTATGCGGGTATCATTCTGTATTCATCGCTTACTTTATATCCTGACGTCGAATATTTACAAACTAAGCTTACTTCACCATTAGTTGCAAATAAACCCTACTTTATCAGTTTTTATGTATCAAAGAGCGACCGTTGTCAGAGGCAATCCAATAGTATTGCCATTTATTTACAAAATTCACAAATTGACCAAGGAATTATAAGTTCTTTAACAATCACTCCAATTGCCACAGTTAGTAATACAACATTATTAAACCAATTCGGTAACTGGCAATTAATTTCTTTTTGCTTTACTCCAACGGTTAGTGGTCTACAATATTTAATGATAGGTAGCCCTGTTACTACACAAGCCAGTACAGTTTATGGCCCAAATGCTACAAGCTGTGGATTAGTTTCTGGAGCTAACTTTCCTACTATATCTTATTTATATATAGATGACGTAAGTGTACAAAGTTTAGATGTAGTCATTAATTCAATGAACGTTTGCTCTAATACACCAACCTTAGCATCTATTTCCTGTATCACAAATGCACCTTTTACCGCTATTTGGTCGCCTACAACAAGATTAAGCAGTTCTACTGCAATAAATCCAACTATTACTCTCGCGAGTTCAGTCACTTACAGTTTAAATTTAACGTTAACAGATGCCAGCAGTGTAACGTGTAGCGCAGGAACACAAACAGTTTTTGTAAATGTGGTTGCAACTCCAACTATAAGCGCTGTTGTGAACCCATATTACGTATGTTTATATGCTAATACTACTGTTACGCTCACGGCAAGCGGTACAGCCTTAACATATACTTTGTTGCCATTGAATGTTAGTACTGCGACAGCTACGGATATACCTACCACAACTACTAATTACACATTAATAGGCGCTAACTCTCTGGGATGCAAAACCCAAACAACTGTTTTGGTTACGGTAGATAATTTAGAACCGTCTTTTACGTACACTGTAAGTAATCCTTTTGTGTGTGTGTCTTCAACCTCATCTACAATTTCTATTACCACGCCGGCATCGCCTTATTTTACGGTAACAGCTGTGGGTGGCTTTAGTACATCTGGTAATTATTCGGTTGTTGTAAATCCAAGCGTTACTACCGTATACACGATTGCTGTAACAAATGCTTATGGATGTGTTACGACCAAGACCACTCAAATAACTATGGTATCTTGCGCTTGTATTGGAGGCCCTTCGGCTTGGGATAATTTAGGTATAATCCCGATAAATGCCGCTTTAACGTTTACTTCAGATTTTGCACAAGGAGGAGCGGTTACATTTTCTAATAATTGTATTGTTATGTATCCTAATGTTAAGATAACTATTTATCCTTCTTCAACGCTTACAATCATAGGAAGCCATTTATACGCTTGTGGAGATATGTGGAAAGGTATTATAGTTAAACCGGGCGGAGTTTTAAATATTCAATCTACTACTGCAAACTCAAGTTTTATTGAAGATGCGTATGTAGCTGTTGATGTAGAAGTTAATACCAGTACTACAACGGTAACAAATATTTTGAGTATTAAGGATGCAATATTTAACCGTAATCAGGTGGGTATTCGAATAGCTGATTATGCTCCTAATCAAACGACTTATCCTTTCACTATTCAAAACAATTTATTTACGAGTAGAACGGTTACATTTAGTGCTTTCTCGTGGCCTACGGTTACAACAATTAAAAATGGTGCTAGTGGTTATTCATCTGCTTTGCAAACGCCTTACATAAGTTCTACCTATGCACTTACAACTTTAAAATCTCCATTAGCTACATCCACCCCAAGTACAGGAATTGTTTTAAGTAATGTAGGTTGGACATCCAGCAACGGAAACACATGGAAAGGAATTGCAATTGGTAACCATACCAACACCGCTAACTTTAATTGCTTTGATAATTTACGTGAAGATATTTACGCTTTTAATTCTAATTTTCAGGTTACCAACAATGTGTTTCAAAACGGGGCACGTTATGGCAGAGGCTCAGTTTCGGGTGGTAAAGGCATTGTAGCTATTAGTATTACAATAAACCCCGATGCTATAGCAGCTAAAAATAATCAAGTACTAATACAAAGTGTTGGTAGTACTACTAATCTTGGCAATTACTTTTACGAAAAAACATCTGCGGCTGAAATTACGGGGTATATAAATACCGTTATTGAAAACAATGCTGTATACAGTTACAATAATTCTTATAGCACCTACACAGTGGCAAATACTTATGGTAACACTGGTTTTAGTTTAAAAACCAATCGTTATTATAACATGACACTGCAAAAAAATAAACTATATAATATTAAAAATGCCATGCTTATAGGTTTGGATGCCGGCCCTTACAGCGTTGGTACCCAACAAAGTTATGGCAGGTTGGTAGGTAACATAACTGTAATTACCAACACAGTAAACCGCTACCCCGTTACTGCCGTAGCTAGCGAATTTGTAAATATCGCCTTAAGTATTGCCGACCCTTTTGCTGCCGCTTCAACTACAATTATTGGCGGTGGCTCATCAAGCAACGCTATTTATAGTAATAGATTTACTAATGTACACAACGGTATTTCGGTAGCTAACATTGGTTTTAGTGCTGTAAACATTACTACCAACACTATTGGTATGGTAAACGAACCTAACACTATTGTAGCTAACCCCATACAAAATGGTATTTTAGTAAACCAAATTGCACGCCCTTTAAGTATTAACCAAAACTCTATTACGGGCGCAACAAGTTATAGTGCTGGCGTAAAAGGTATTAGTACCAGTTTAAATGGCTTACTAAGTGTGCAATGTAACACTACCGCAAGTTTAGCACGTGGTATAGAGTTTAACCAAGGGCAAACCGTTAGTGCGTTTGAAGATAATACCATGCAAAACCAAACCTATGGCTTGGTGTTAGATAATAATGCTGTTTTAACTACCAGCGTATTAGGCAGTACTACACGCCCTACAAACAATGTTTGGCTTAGTAGCTGGACAATACCAAACTACAAAACCTTTACCACTGGCGGTAGCAGCGCACAAAATGGTAAAATGTATATACAGTATGGCAATACGCAGTTAGACCCAGATGCTAGTGCTTTTACAACTGGAAATCTTGCTACGGATAGATACAAATATATAGGTGTATCTGCAATAACCTTACTAAACGTAACAACACCAGCAGCAATTGGTTGCCGTATTAGTAGCGGTGGAGGCGGTGGGTCTGGCGGCAGTATGGCAGCGGCGAGTGCAGCCGCCACTACGTTTAGTGCTAATACTACCAATGCGCAGCAGGTAATGGAGCAAATGGCAACTAATGGTATAACCTATACTAATAATGTAACCGAAACCCAAGTTATGAATAAAATTTTAACTTACCACAGTTTAAAGGCAGAGCCTAGTTTAAAAACAGGCAGCAGTATGTTAACTAATTTTTATACCAATGCCCAAACTACCAACCTGCAAAAAGCAGTAGCTATTGAAGATGATTTGGCGGCTAATAATTACACAACAGCCCAAACAAAAATTAGTAGCTACAGCCCGGTAAATAGTATTGAAAGCAATTATAAATTATTTTATGCTACTTATTTAAAAACTAAAACAAATGCCTACACACCTGCCGATAGTTTAAATTTAATTACTATGGCCAATACCTGCCCTTATACCAATGGCGGTGTGGTTTACCAAGCACGTGCATTGTATAATATTTTGTATAGTGGTTATTATAGATTTATAGATAACTGCCTTACAAATGCAAGTAATAGTAGATTAATAAATAATATTGATAATGCCGATAATATTAATCAACAAACTGTAAATGTAATTTTTAAATCTAAACTTTACCCAAACCCTAACATGGGCGAATTTAGTATTGAATTAACAAATAAAGTTGAGCAAACTAAAGTACAAATTTGTATATTTGATAATAATGGTAAACAATTTGTTAAAGAAGAAAAACAAGTAATAAATAGCGTTGTAAATTGTAATTATAATTTAATAAACGGTACTTATTTGGTTAAAGTTATTTTGCAAGATGGAAGTGTGGATGTACATAGACTTATTATTAGTAAATAATAAAATTAAGTTAAGCCTTAAAAAGCCAAAAGCTATGCTTTTGGCTTTTTGCTTTTTATGTTTAAGCTTTAACTTAAAAGCTCAAGTTAATTATGTTCTAAACCCTAGCTTTGAACAAGTAGACTCATGCCCAGTTTACTTTAATTACATTAGAGCAATAAATTGGGATACCTTAAAAAATGGCGGGGGATACAACCCAGATGTAATGACAAATTGTTATGCAAATCCATCAGCCTCCTTTGAATTAGGGGTTCCTTTGAATATTTATGGAGATAGTTACCAACAACCACGCACGGGAAATAACTACCATAATGTTTTTATTTATTATATATATAATAAAAGTATAGATTATCTACAAGGCAAATTTAATAAAATCTTAAAAAAGAAAAATTATTGCGTTACTTATTACGTAAACCTTACTAATAATTCAAAATATGCTATTGATAAAATTGGTGCATATATAGATAATGGACAAATAAATTCTCCGCCAGGTCAAACAACTGTTGTGCCAACAAGTATAGCAAGCCCAAGCGGTGTATTTATTAGCGATACTTTAAATTGGACAAAAGTACAGGGTTTATTTTCAGCTCAAGGTAATGAAACTTATATTACATTAGGTAATTTTAATTTAATACCTGCAACAAATAAAATAACTGTAAACCCAACATCAATTTACGAATATGCTTTATATTTTATCGACGATGTAAGTGTAATAGAAGCAGACCTACCAGCCTTTGCAGGGTGCGATACAATTTTATGCGCTGGCGATAGTGTATTTATTGGTCGACCACCGGAGGTTGGCTTAGAGTGTAATTGGTTTAACAACAACGCACAAATAGCTACAGGCGGTGGTTTATGGGTAAAACCAGCTACTACACAAACCTATGTAGTAAGCCAAGATGTGTGCGGGTTAATAAAAACCGATACCATACAGGTACAACTAAAACCAAAATATACTGGCACGGTAAGTTTGGTAGCACAAGCAACACCAAGCCTTGTATGCCCTAATAGTAACGTCACACTGAGTGTAGTCGAAGCGCAACCAATTACTAATTATACATACAATTGGCAAAACACTGTCACCCTGAGCGGAGTCGAAGGGGCTACAATAACTGCCAATGTGCTAAACTCAACTCAATTTACAGTTACAGCCTACAACACGCCCGCAGATGCTTTTTGCCCCTATAGTTTTAGTACAACTGTTAACGTAAATGTAAAACCAACACTTACCTTAACGCCAAAAATAAACTTAACAAATACTATTACCTGTTTAAGCGATACATTAAAATTTACGGTTATAAACACGCCCACAGTAAGTAATGTAACATACAATTGGCAACCTTTTAATTTATATACAAATACAAACACAACAACAGCCAAAGCACTAATTCTAAACAATAGTTATTATTTTGTAACCTTAACAAGCCTTACAGATGATTTATTAAACTGTCCTTTTGTAAAAAAAGACAGTATTTATATTAGTTTGCAAGATACCTGTGGTAAAAATCACACCACAGAAACTTTTATACCCCAAGCCTTTAGCCCAAATGGCGATGGCATAAATGAGGCGTTTGCAGCTAAATTGGCAAATGTAAACAGTGCTAAATTATTTATTTATAATAGGTGGGGCAACGAGGTGTTTAAAATGCAAACAACAAATAATCAAAATCCAACCACTTTAATTTGGGATGGTAAATACAAAGGCGAGTTAATGCCAAGCAGCACTTATTTTTATATTATTGAAACCGAAACCACAAGCGGTGAAATAAAAAATTATAAAGGTTTTGTGGTGATGGTAAAGTAGCGGGTGATTTGCGATGATATTACGCCCTTTGAAAAATAATGTAAAAATTGAGGAAGGTTTAAAACGTTAGGCTTTTTGAGCAGAGCATACGTGAAGCGAAGATAGTACGCCATACATTTAGCACCAACGAGCGGCTTGTATGCGAGGCTAAACCTTCCGTAAATTTTGAGTTATTTTTCAGTAGGCTTGATTTTTGCTCAACTTTTTATCAAGAAAAAGTTGATACACACAAGCTGGCTCAATTGTTTGCTAAACAATTGCCCCTTTTTTGTTCAAGCAAAAAAGTAAGCAAAGACTTTGTATTTAAACACAAAAATTGCTACATTTACAAGTGTCGATAGTAGCAATTTGCTAAACTTAGCCAATCTGTGTCCGTATACAGAAGGTGGAGTGGTATACCAGGCAAGAGCTTTGTATAATATAGTGTACACTACTTTTGCTAAGTTTAACGACAATTGTAACTTAGGCACAGGCAACCGTTTGTTTGATAATGTGGTAAAAGATGAGGCAAAAGATGTGAAAGTTGTTTTAAAGTCAAAACTCTATCCAAATCCCAATAATGGTGAGTTTAACATTCAGTTAAATAAACAAATTAAGGAACAAGATGTAGACGTATTTATTTACGACATTGCGGGTAAAGAAGTTTATAAGCAACATTACTATACAAGCGGCGATTTACAAATAAAACCAAAACTGCCTCAGGGTATGTATCTAGTAAAAGTAAAATTACAGGATAACACTTTTGATATACATAGATTAATCATTGAATAAAATAAGTAACATATTTAAAATGCAAACAAAAGCCAAAAGAAAATTTCTTTTGGCTTTTGGCTGTTGGCTTTTGGCTTTATTAAATCACAAGTAAACTATGTTAAAAATCCAAGTTTTGAATATGCCTCTAATTGTGGAGACCCTTTTGGAGGATTTATTACTTTGGCTACTCCGTGGGATACTTTACATAATGGAGGTGGCTATGGAATCGAAATGAATAAATGTTATCCGCAATCTTCTAATTGTGGCGTACCCTACAATCTAAGTGGAGGTGGTTATCAAGTACCACGAACAGGAAATGCTTATGCCTACATGATTTTTTTAAAATTCACACCTAATCCTGCTGTCAATTGGCGAGGATACATACAGCAAAAAATGGCAAATAAATTAACGGCAGGCAAAAGTTATTGCGTTACCTATTGGGCGAGCTTGGTTAATTATGTAAATTATGGTGTAGATGAATTAAGTGGTTATTTTGACGATGGAAGTATACAAAGTATTGGAGTAGCAAAAGAAGCTATAGCTAATCCTCAAGTAAAAAGCCCAAGCGGGGTGTTTTATGCGGACACCTTAAAATGGATGAAAGTACAAGGTAGTTTTACGGCTAACGGTACAGAAGAATATATAACAATTGGTAATTTTAGAACAACAGCCGCTACAACATTTACTGCTTTAGATGGAAACACAACCGCAGGTATAGCTTCTTATTTTATTGATGATGTAAGCGTAATTGAAACCAATTTACCCGCCTTTGCAGGGGCAGATAAATATGTAATACTTGGCGACAGTGTATTTATTGGTCGCCCAAGCGAGATTGGTTTGGATGACGATTGCTTTTGGTATAAACTGCCCAACACAACTACTCCCATTGATACCGTTGCAGGCTTGTGGGTTAAACCTGTGGTAACAACTACTTACGTTGTAAAACAGGATATTTGCGGTACGGTAAAATGGGATACGGTGGTGGTGAATAAAGGGTATGTTGGGTTGAATGAATTAGTAATTAAAAACGATAATATAATATTAAGTCCCAATCCTGTCAATGAAAAACTGAATATACAATTCAATATAAATGATTTAGATAAAGAATTTACCAAAGCTGAAATTATAAACAGTGTTGGGCAATTAGTAAGAATAATAGATTTAAACTATATTAATAAACAAGCCGTAATAGATATTAAAGAATTATCCAACGGCGTTTATTTGCTGAATTTAAAAAGTAATAAATCTCAAAGTATTAATAAACGGTTTGTTGTTACAAAGTAATTTATGAAAAAATATCTATTATTATTTTGCAGTATTTTAAGCTTATCACTGTTTTCTCAAAATTTATGTGATGTTTCCAGCGATTCAATTGAAGTTGTTTTTTATCCAAACTCCATTAATAATCATACCACTTTTATTGCTAATCAACCGTCTTTATATTTATGCGGAAATAATACAATTGTGTATGATACATCAATGTCTACAGCCTACGGATGTAGATATGTATTTTTAAATGCAGGCACTAAGTATTATACCAAAAACAATACTTGCTCAGGATATGATGTAATTCATGCGAAAAATAATTCTACCGTGGTTGTTATGCCAACAGCTGCCAGTATTGCTATAAGGTACGAAATTGGCGCAACAATAATCGACTTGTCATCAGGTGGTGTTATATTAACTAATACCTGTTCGACTTTAATATTTCCAACGGTAAACTGCACTGCATCAGGTATAAAAGCATTTGAGAGTGAAAATGAAAAATTAAGTATTTATCCGAATCCTGCATGTGATTTATTAAATGTGGCTTTCCCTTCGACAAGCTCAGGGTACGGTTCAGCCACTAGTTACAAACTACAGATTTATAATTCATTAGGACAGTTATTAAAAGAAGAAGAAATAATCTTTAAGAACCAAACAACAACAATTAATACAAAAGAACTGCAAAATGGGGTTTATTTCTTAAAATTAAAAAATGACAATTCATTAATTTTAAGTAAGAGGATTGTAATTGCGAGGTAATCATTCACGTTATTGCAACAGTGCAAAATGTGTAGTAACCATTTAAGCCAGCCCTTTAAAAGGAAGCAATCTAAAACATTAAATAAGATTGCTTCGGTCGTACCTCCTTCGCAATGATGAAAGCTGTTTAATATTAGAAAGGTAAATACTGCCAAATTATTTTTGTTATTTTCTTCTCAATAACTCCTCTAAAAAATTACGTTTTAAAACGTATTTTTAGCACTTAAAATTTAAAAAATGAGTACCCCACATTTAAGCGAACAAGAATTACAACGCCGTCAAAAATTAACGGAACTTCAACAATTAGGCATAAACCCTTATCCGGCTGATGAATTTAAGGTTAATGTTAATGCTTTAGATATTATAAATAATTACGATCGCGATAAATTAAACTACAAAGATATTTCTATTGCGGGGCGCATTATGGCTGTTCGCGATATGGGTAAAGCATGTTTCGCGCAATTACAAGACGCTACTGGTCGTATACAAATTTACGTGCGTCGCGATGATATTTGCACGGGCGAAGACAAAACATTGTACGATGCTGTTTGGAAAAAATTAATTGATATTGGCGATATTATTGGCGTACAAGGCTATGTGTTTACAACCAAAGTAGGAGAGATATCCATTCACGTTACGTCTTTAAAATTATTATGTAAATCGTTAAAACCTTTACCCATTGTTAAAACCGACGATAGCGGCAATTCGTTTGATGAAGTTAGCGACCCTGAATTTCGCTACCGCCAGCGTTATGTAGATTTAATAATTAATCCGCATGTACGCGATACTTTTAAAAAACGTTCTCAATTAATGAATTCAATTCGTACTTCTTTAAACAATGCAGGCTTGTTAGAAGTTGAAACTCCTATATTACAAAGTATACCGGGTGGGGCAGCGGCTCGTCCGTTTATAACCCACCACAATGCATTAAACATGACTTTGTATTTGCGAATAGCTAACGAATTGTATTTAAAACGCCTTATTGTTGGCGGATTTGAAGGTGTGTATGAATTTGCAAAAGATTTTAGAAACGAAGGAATGGACCGTACCCACAATCCTGAATTTACTGTTCTTGAATTTTACGTGGCTTATAAAGATTATAATTGGATGATGACTTTTTCGGAAAATTTATTAGAAAAAGTAGTGATGGATTTATATAGCCAAACCGAAGTAACAGTAGGCGACAGACAAATAGATTTTAAAACGCCTTTTAAACGTGTAACTATGTTTGAAGCTATTAAAGAGCATACAGGTTTTGATATTACCGGGATGGATGAGGCAGGTTTGCGCGATGTATGCAAACAACTTAACATTCATGCCGAAGCCAGTATGGGCAAAGGTAAATTAATTGACGAAATTTTTGGGGCTAAGTGCGAAGGCAATTATATACAACCCACTTTTATTACCGATTATCCGGTGGAAATGAGCCCGCTTACTAAAAAGCACCGCACGGTAGAAGGTTTGGTAGAGCGTTTTGAATTAATGATAAATGGCAAAGAAATTGCGAACGCCTACAGCGAGTTAAACGACCCAATTGACCAACGTGAACGTTTTGAAGATCAGTTAAAATTACAAGAACGCGGCGATGATGAAGCCATGTTTATTGACCACGATTTTTTACGTGCTTTGGAATACGGAATGCCGCCTACAGCCGGTATAGGTATTGGCATTGATAGATTAACGATGTTGTTAACTAATAATGTTAGTATTCAGGAGGTATTATTTTTCCCACAAATGAGGCCTGAGAAGGTAGAAGAAGAGGCGACGAATTTATGAGTTATACACTGTCGCATCGAGTAGAAAATTCTGCCTCCTTGAATTTTCGTATCGAGATGTCTACATAATAAGTTCTCGATACATTTTTCCGCTAAGGCGTCAAAATTACTCGAACTGACTGGAAGAAAGTTATTGATTCAAAGTAAAATTTAACACAATGCGCTGTTAATTACTTATATTAAGCGTTTATGTAATTAAAAATTATTTATTTACTTTTATTAAAAGTTTTTATTTGAACAAGAGGATTAAAATAGTTTTAGTTATTACAAGTTGTGTTTTTTTTATCTTTGGATGTCACCAAGATAAAAAAGAAGAGATTAAAACTGTTCCACGAATTTTTGAAGGGTATCATCCTTTATTAGATAAAATAGTATTAACCAAACAAGGAGTATTTAGAGGTTTAGATTTAAACGCCAGAGCCGATAGCATTAAAAAGATAGAAAATGTTGAACCTATTGAAACATCACCGGGGCATTTATATTTTGAATATAAAGTTGACGCTTTAACTAATTATTCAATCGACTACACTTTAAATAGAGATAGTTTGGAAGAAATTAATGTGCAAATTAATAGTAACGATTTAGAATTAACATCATACTTATTTTGCGATTTAAAAGATTATTACGCTAACAAATTACCTAATCCTACCGAAGATAAAGGTTATGTAGTGTATAATTGTTTTGAAGGTCAGCGCAAACCATTTGTTGTTTCGTTAAGCGACAACTCAAGCCCATCAAAAGGTATTATTAACATGGTTATTTATAAAGATAAATAAATGAGTTTAAATATAAAATAGTTCCTCCACTTTATCGCTCTCTATGAGAAGTTGCAGGGAGAGAAAAATAAAAAGTGAACTATTTTATATTTTAATTTCAAAAAAATAAAAAAATGAAATTCCACAAAGAAGGTTACGCCAGTTTATTAATTGTATTATTATTTAGTGCCATTATTACATTTATAGCGCATTATTTTTTTCCAACATTTTTTATAGCGCATTTATTTGCTTATTTATTAAGTGGGTTTTTAATAATTGTTATACTTCAGTTTTTCCGCGACCCAAAACGTCAATTTACAACCGGCGATAATTTAATAATTGCACCTGCCGATGGAAAGGTTGTGGTGATTGAAGAAACAACCGAAAATGAATATTTTAAAGATAAACGTTTACAGGTAAGTATTTTTATGAGCCCTTTAAATGTGCACATTAACCGTTACCCAATTGCGGGAAATGTTAGTTTTTTTAAATACCATCCGGGTAAATTTTTAGCCGCCTGGGAACCTAAAAGCAGTACAGATAACGAACGTACAACTGTTGTGGTTAAACATACAAAAGGTACTGAAATTTTATTTCGTCAAATTGCAGGTGCTTTGGCCCGCCGTATTGTATGGTATTGCAAACAAGGTGATACTGCCGCTCAATGCCAACAAATGGGTTTTATTAAATTTGGCTCGCGTGTTGATTTATATTTACCAATTGGAACAAAACTAAATGTAAAAATTGGTGATATTGTAAAGGGTTCTCAAACGGTGTTGGGAGAGATTTAAAAAGTCAAACCCTTACGATATGGCCTTTTGTTATATGCTGCGGTACACACATGGTTTTTTTAATTATCTAATTCGCTTATAGAGAAAAGTCCATGTACCAAGCGGTGAACCTTTATCTTGTGAGAGTATCAAATATTTTTTGTCTAAATAAATAACTTGGAGTATGTATTCAAAACTAGCTTTCTTAACATATTCGGTAACTAGCCGCTTAGATTGGTCAACCACATAAGTTCCGCTCCAGAGATTTTCTTTTTCCAATTCCGATTTATGTTCAACTTTACCTTTTTTATCATATATGGTAATTTCATGATTTATAGTCTTATTATTTGTTCTCAAATTAAAACTGTCTATACTAGTCACAAGTCTTTTTTTTATGTCAATATTTTCCCATGTTCCAATTATATCTGTTAGAATATTTATTGTGTCCGCTTTTTTAACTTTTATTTTCACAGGGCTTGTCTGGCTTATAAAGTGTAGGGAAAATAAAAGTACAATTAATATATAAAACATCTTTTTCATTTCGCTAATGCCTGGCGGGTTAACAAAAATTACCTCAAAAGAGTAATATTACCCTTTAACTTATAGCTTTTGCCATCAAAGCCAATGGCCTCGCAAACACAAAAGTATAAGCCGGCCTGGCAAGGTTCGCCGCTGGTAGTATAGCCGTCCCAAAAACTATTTATTTTATTGTTAGTATAAATTATAATGCCGTAGCGGTTATAAACCCATAAATTCAATTCTTTTATACCCCTAATTTTTGGTTTAAATACATCATTTACACTATCGTTGTTTGGTGTAAACACATTTGGTAAGGTAACGCTACTTGAATCTGATATTCTGAATGAATAATCTAAAGTATCGTTACAACCCAAATTACCATAACTAATTAAGGTAACACTGTAAGTGCCGCTTGTAGTATAACTTTTAACTTCATTTGTAGTAGTAAAAGTACCTGCTACATCGCTAAACAACCAATTATAAGCTATTGCGTTTGTAGAAAAATTAGTGAGGTTAAGTTGGCTGGGATAACCAATATCTATTAATGTGGCATTAAACGAGGCTTTTGCAGATTTGGCAACAGTAATGTTATTTGTAACAGTTGTGCTTCCGCTAGCATTAGCTACATTTAAGCTAATTACATAAATGCCTGAATTTATAAATGTTAAAACAATAGAAGCGCTGGTTAAATCAGGAAAAACAGTTACACTTGTTCTTGGTGTAATGCTCCAACTATAAGCTGTTGGCGTATTAGTGGTAGTGGCGCTAAACGATAAAGAAGTACCTGTACAAGCAGTAGCAGTGGGGGCAACAATTGTAGCAGTAGGCACTTGTGCTTTTGCACAAACAGAAACAAAAATAATAACGAATAATTTATAAATTTTTTTCATTAAACGTTATAAATTTACTAAAAAATTCAATGTGTTTACATTGTCGGCAAAATCTGTAATAACAGGCTGTTGTGAATAACCAAAAGGAATTTGTTTATTACCTACAATACACTGCAACTGCTCGGTATGTTTAGATAAATAATCACTAATATCGTCTTCGTTTTCATAATAATTATAATATAAAACGCCAACCGGCGAGTGTAAATCGGCACTTTGTTTAATCATTAAGAAATTATTATCTAAAAAAGGCATTTGTTCCAATAAATAAATAGCACGGTGGTAATCGTAATTATTGCCGTATTTTTTGTTGTTTATTACAAATCCGTAATCTACAATACTTTCAAAAAACAAATTAAAATTATAATTTTTTGGTACTAATAGTTTACTAACGCTTCGGCAACCTAAACCAAAGTATAAAAAAATATCGCGGGCTAAATTTTTAAAATCCTCGGTGGTTTCGTTACCTGTTACAATGGCAATAGATGTTCGGTTTTTACGAATAATGTTTGGATACTTACCAAAATAAAAGTTAAAATAGTTTGATGTGTTGTTACTCCCGGTAGCAATAACGGCATCAAAATTAGCCAGTTTTTGCTGTGCAAACAAAATATTGTTTTCTAATTCAGGCTCGAAATAGGTTAGCAGTTTTAAGAAAAATGGCAATAAAATATCATCGTCGCTAGATAACTTTATTAATACTTTATGTCCGCTTAATAACACACACATCAAATCATGAAAGCATACCATAGGTATATTTCCGGCACAAATTACGGCTACAGTTTTTTTATTGGCATTATCATTAACCTTATTTTCTTTACAAAAACTTACTAATTTTTCTTCATTTAATATAACGCCAATGTTAATAATGGCAGTATTTACAAATTGAGGTATAAACCAGTTATTGTAAATGTTAGCTGTTTCAATTAGTTTATCTAAGCCTTGGTGTAGTTGTATTTCAGTTTGATTATAATTAGTGTTAAAATGCCTGTTTATAAACAATCCCAGTTTAACAAAAGCACTTATTCTTTGTTGTAATATCATAAAATTGGTGGTACATTTATACCCTTAATTTTTAGTAAAACTAAGTAAAAAATGGCAATAAAAATTACAGATGAATGTATAAATTGCGGGGCTTGCGAACCTGAGTGCCCAAATAACGCTATTTACGAGGGTGGGGCAGAGTGGCGTTTTGCTGATGGAACAGGCGTAAAAGGTGTTTTTAAAGGGCACAACAGTGGTTTGGAAGTAGATGCTAACGACCCTCAAGTACCAAAAAATATGGATGTTTATTTTATAGTATCAGATAAATGTACCGAATGTAAAGGCTTTCACGATGAACCTCAGTGTGCGGCAGTTTGCCCGGTTGATTGTTGTATTTTAGATGAAGATAATGTAGAAACAGAAGAACAATTATTAGCCAAAAAACTGGCTATGCACTTGTAATTTTCTATACGATTTAGGATTGCTTCCCTGATAGCAATGCCAAAACAATAAATTTAATACTGAATTACAACAAATCCTGTTTTTACTTCTTTTTCGCCATCATTATATTGTAAAATATAATAGTAAGTACCTTGTGGTAATAAACTATTACCCGAAAAAGTATTTTTTACACTTGCGGTTCCATTCCAATTATTATCGTAATCTGTATTTTCATAAATTTTACTTCCCCAACGGTTAAATACATTTAATGTTATACTTCGGCAATTTAAACCATTTATTACAAATTTATCATTTTTACCATCGCTGTTTGGGCTAAACGCGTCGGGTATAAACAAGTCGCAAAAAGGTAATTTTATAGGCGTAACGTCGTTATTGTTTTTTGGATTAGTGTCGCCATCACTATCAGCCGTTAAGCCATTTTGCGAAATATCGGTTGCTAAAAAACCTAAAAGTGTTGTTGTTTTGCCAAATATTGAATTTGTAAACGGACCACAATTTTTATTACTGCTTAAATGTATGGTAAAGGTTATAGTATCTTTTTTATTAGCAAACAAATTACTTGTTGTATTTAATAAATCGGTATTTATTATTCCATCAAATAAAGAATTTATAGATAGTGCGCTACCAAGCGATTCTATTTGAGGTTTTGTAACAATAGTAAATGTACTTGGTAAAGGAAAAGCAGTATTTAAATTTTCGGTTAAACTTACATTATTTAAGGTGTTTGAGGACGAATTTACAGCTACAATTTTAAAATTAATTTTATAAACATCGTTTTTTACAATACTAACGTTTGCTAACTTTGCAACACCAAAAATAGTGCTATCACAATCAGAACTGTTTATTGTAACAATTTTTTTTAATGTATCTCTACAACCCAAGTTATTTGTAGCAATTAAACTTATGGTATAATTTCCATCATTAAAATAGATGTGGGAAGGATCGGCGGTACTCGACGTTGTATTATCTCCTAAATTCCAAGTGTAGCTTACAGCATTGCTGGATGTGTTTGTTGTTAGAATACTTTTATCGCATGGACTAATTAAATAATTAAAATTGGCCTGTACGGTTGAAACAATTACAGAAGTAGTTGCTGTCTTAATACAACCATTAGCATCAGTAACCGTTACCGAATAATTTGTATTACTTGTTGTTATAACGGCTGTAGTAGAAGTAGAAGAGCTATTTGGTTGCCAACCGTAATTATAAACTGGAGTGCCGCCACTAACATTTACTGAAATTACAGTACTGGTATTTTTACAAGTGGTTGGGCTATTTACTGCCAATGTTATAGGTGAGGGTTGGGTAATAGTAAAGGTTTTATTTACAATGCAGTTTTTAAAATCTGTAATAGTAATCGTGTATATGCCTATTCCTAAGCCGTTAGCAACTGAATTAGTTTGAACCGGCAAAGTACTCCAACTGTAAGTATATGCAGGTGTACCTAAACTAACTGTAACACCCGCCCACCCATTGTTATAACCATTACATAATACATTTGACTGAAAACTATCACTAATTACGGGGGATGATTTTACTGTAATTGTACTTTGTGCTTGCGCTGTGCAGCTGGAAAGTGAACCAACAACAGTATAAATACTAGTAATTGTGGGTGAAGTAGTAATTGTTGGAGTATTTGCTCCATTGCTCCAAAAGTATGTACTAGCACCACTTGCATTGAGTGTTGCCGTTTGCCCGGAACAAAGTGTGGCGTTAGTAACACCTACAGTTGGGTTTTGAACAAAGGTTAAAGCAACTGTTTTAGTGGCGTTACAACCACCGGCATCGTTTATAGTTACGCTATAAATATAATTTCCGTTTAATTGGGTAGTAGAAATAGATGGAGTGTTTGCTCCGTTTGACCACGCGTAACTTAATGCACCCGTGCCACCGGAAACATTTAAAGAAAGTAAAATACTATTACCCACGCAAGCACTGGGCGAACTTGCCGAAATAGTTGCGTTTAATGGAGGATTTGGTAAAACGGTAAATTGGGTATACGCATTATTACAATTACCATCAGTAGCATTAACAGTATATATTCCGGGAGCCAAACTGCTAACACTACTTGTAGTAAACCCGCCCGGCGACCACGAATAAGTTAAACTTAAACTACCGGTTGAAGGAGTAACTGTTGCTGATGCTAAACCCAAGCAGGTTGTGGGTTGAGTGATGGAGGAAGATAATGATAAAATTCCTGTACTTTGAGAATATACCTCAATATCATCTACAAAATAATTAGCATAAACGGAAGCAGGACCGCCAGGATTGGGAAAAGACAAAACAGGGTTATTATTTATATCTTGTCTAAAACAACCTATTGTAATATAATTCCAATTTGCAGATGATATGCCAGTAAAAATAAACTGCGTCCAACCAGTTGAAATAACATTACTGGTAATTTCACATTGTGGTATTACATTAATATAATTCCATCCTGATTGAGTTAAAGGCGAAATGGAGAAATGAGCACCAATGTTTTTTATTGTGTATGGTGATTTAATTCCAGTTCCATTAGATAACCAAAAAGATAAAGTGTAGGTTGTACCAGATTGGATAGAACATTTTAATTGAGCAGACAAATATTCTCTAAATTCTGGGAAAGGAGCATTGTACATAACTAAAGCCATCATCGAATTTGCAGTATGTGGATTACATGTGCCAGCGAAAGTAGCAGGGGGAGTTGTTCCTCCAGTGCCACATGAAGTAAAATAATCGGGTGTTCCCCAAGAACCTACACCAACATTCATATTAACGTTATTCCAATTTGAACATCTATGCCATTGAGCACCACCACTTGGGCAAGATGTGAAAGTTTCAAAACTTGGATTAGGAACAATGTTTACTTGCCCTAAAAGGTCTTTAAATCCGATTAAAAATAATATTATAACTTTATTTAAATTCATTAAATAGTAAAAATATGATTTTTTTCAATGGTTTTTAAAATTTTAAGCTAATTAAATGTTATATTATTGGAACTAAGTAATATTTTTACATTTTTAATAACCTAATATTAAATGAATATACTAAAAAAAATTGCCCGTAAACTTATATTGCCGCTGTCTGTTGGAGTTGGGTTAGATAAATACTATTTAAAAAAATCAAATACAAATTGCGCAATTATAAACTTTCACGGTGTTAGGAAAAATAACAATATTACTTTTAATAATAGACATATTGAAGTAAAAGAATTTGAAAAAATTATATCTTATTTAAATAAAAAATATAACATTACTTCGTTATCAGAGTTATTTGAAATACATAGAAATAAAACTAAAACATCTAAAAAAACCATCGCTTTAACTTTTGATGACGGCTATAAAAACAACTTTGATATTGCCTTACCTATATTAAAAAAGTACAATACCCCCGCCACTTTTTATATTATAACTAAAGGGCTTAATGAAGATTTTTTAGTTTGGCCGGATATAATTGATATTATAAAAAAATATCATAAAAGCGATATTACGGTTAATAATTACGTTTTTAAACATCCTACTTTTTATTGTAATGAGGTAAATAGTGAATTATTAAATTATTTAAAAACTTGTGGTACAAAAACTGAAGAACTTGTTAAAACACTTAACGCTAATTTTGATTATGTTACTACTGAAAAACAAAATCAACCAGAATTATGTAAATTAATAACTAAAGAAGATTTTGTTAAATACGCTAACGAATCATTAATTGAATATGGTTCTCATACCCACACTCATTTTAATTTAGAGTATTTAAATGATGAGGATACCCGTATCGAACTTTTAGAGTCTAAAAAAATATTGGAAGATATAATTGGAAAAAAAGTAACTTCTTTAGCCTTTCCAGATGGAAGTTATACAAACCAAACTAATAAAATAGCATTAGAGTTAGGTTATAATAATTTAGTTGCGGTTGAGTATAAGTTTAATGAAAATAATACAAACTTAAATTTATTATCAAGGTTTACAATAAGTAATTCTACTACATTTGAATCAAATATGCTTCGATTGGCTAAAGATTTTGATAAATATGGTTTTTAATTTTAGCAGTATTTGAAAACAATTTTAATACTTGGTAGTTCCACTAAAGCTGGCACCTACGTTACCAAACAATTTAAAAAAAGTGGGTACCGTATAATAATTTACGATTGGAAAAATTTACCAAATAAATATTCAAGGTATGTTGACGATTATATAAATGTTTCTTCTCCACAAAAAGATTTAGCCTTATTTTCTAAAATATTCTTAAACTATATTACTACAAATAAAATTGATGCCATTTTACCTTTGCATGATGCAGCATTAGAAATAGTAAGATATTTAAAAAATAAAATTCCATCAACTATTATTTTAATGGGATTAAATGAAGATGTTATATATAAATACGCTCATAACAAGTATGATTTATTAAATCTTGCACACTCGCTTAAAATAGCAGTTCCAAAAACAATTTATATCACAACATTAAACGATTTTAATAAGCTGACATCAATTAAATTTCCTTGTATAGTAAAGCCTATTAGTTCTGCATTAATAAAGGATAATAAACTTTATTTATTTAGAGTTTCAGTAGTAAAAAACGAACATCAATTAATAGATAAACTTAGAGAATTAGTTCTTAACATTCCGGTAATGATTCAAGAATTTATAGAAGGTTACGGCATAGGTTTTAATTTTATTTCGGTAAACGGAAAAATAATAAATTCATATATTCATAAACGAATTACCGAAACCGACGGCGTTAGCAGTTATCGCGAACTACTAAGTGATAATACATTTAGTAATAAAGATATAATATTAGAGTTCGTAAAAAATATAAATTGGACGGGCGTTGGTATGATTGAATTTAAAGTAAACAATACTACACCTGTTTTAATGGAATTAAACGGACGATTTTTTGGTTCGATTGAACTTTGTGTTAAAAGTAAATTAAACTTACCTAAGCAATTTTTAGAATATTATATTAATAAAACTATTCCTGTAAAAACAGAAAATTTTAAACTCAATACAAAAGTTAGAAATTTGCATGATGAAGTTTTATTGTATTTTCATGCACTTTTTAAAGGTAAAATAGTAAAGTTTTTTAAATGGAAGTTTAGCGTCATCAATTCTATTTTTTCTAAAAACGATTTTATTGAAGATAATTTTTTTGACGATCCTATGTATGTTGCTTCATTATATTTTTATGATGTAAAAAGATTTTTTAAATCACTACAAAAAAAAATAAAACTTAAATTTATAAATATAAATTCAAATCAATTTAAAGCAGATAATACTAAACCTTTAAACATTGCATTTGTGTGCCTGGGTAATATTTGCCGAAGTCCTTTTGCACATTTATATGCTAAGTCTGTAAATCAATTCCATAATTTTTATTCGTTTGGTACAATTGAGGAAGAAAATCGATTATCACCTCAATACGCAATAATTGCAGCCAAAAATAATGGAATAGATATGTCTAAACATTCGTCATTATATTTAAGTACCAACATAATAAAAATTATAGATGTTTTTATTGTAATGGACAAAAAAAATTATTTAAGTTTGTTGCAATTAGGAATACCAAACGAAAAAATAAAATTTATAGATAACATTGAAATAACTGACCCTTACGGAAAAAGTCTTAAGAATTTTGAAACTACTTACAATCAAATAAAAATAGCATTAGATAAAAAAATACCTTGAAAAAAATATTAAAAAATATTTATGAATTTTTGCCGTTTAAAAAATTCATATACCAACTTATAAGACCTATTATAAAAATGCCAAAAAAGTTGCATGCGTACTTTTATTTTATAGGTGTTTTTAAAACTAAAGTGAATAACACAACTTTTTTAATGAAAAATTATGGTTATCAATTTCATGTTGAAAATGAATTGTTTTGGGGAGGTATTGATAATGGGTGGGAAAAAGAATCTACTAAGCTTTGGGTAAAATTGTGCGAAAACAAAACAAATATAGTCGATGTTGGTGCAAATACGGGTTTTTATTCGGTATTAGCAAAAGCAATATCACCACAAAGTAATGTTTTTGCATTTGAGCCAATGCCATTAATAATGCAAAAATTACAATTTAATAATAAATTAAATAATTATAATTTTAATTGTCAAGAAATCGCTTTATCAAATTTTAATGGTGAAGCAAAAATATTCCCTACTTCGCTCGATCATGTTTATTCGGTTACAGTAAATAAAAATTTGGGTGATAAGCCTTCTGTTTTTGAAGTAACTATTAAAACAAAAAAATTATCAGACTTTATTGAAGAAAATAAAATTGAAAATATAGATTTAATGAAAATTGATGTTGAAACCCATGAGGTTGAAGTGCTTGAAGGAATGGGTAAATATTTACAACTTATGCAACCCGATATGCTTATCGAAGTTCAAACAGATGAAATTGCTAATGGAATTAATAACTTAATTAAAAATATTAATTACCAATTTTATAATATTGACGAAAAAACAGGAATAAGAAAAGTTGATAAACTTGGTAAAAGTGATACTTTAAATTATTTAGTTTGCAAACCTGAAACCGCTCTAAGGCTTGGTATTAAATAGAAGGAGCCACAGTCGTTACACTTCCACCTAAATTCTCCTTAGCATACTTTTCATACATCTCGTGCACAATACCGTCCGACAGTCCAATTTGAGGAACGAACACTTTTTCAATATCGGCATTTTTCATAACACTTAAAAATATTTTCGCGGCGGGAACAATTACATCAGCACGGTCGGGTTTTAAGTCTAAACGTTCAATACGCTCTTGATAGGTATGTGATATTAGCATGTCGTACAAACTTTTTAAGCGTTCGTAACTTAAATGCTTGGTTTCTTTTTTACCACTCATTTTAAACAGTTTATTTATATTACCCCCCGAACCAATTGCGCTTAAAGGATGGATACCTATTGTATTTCGCTTTAACCAAATTTTCATTTCTTCCCATTCGTTTTTATCTACTTTATCTAATAACATACGCACAGTACCAATGTTAAACGATTTTGAAGAAATAACTTTGCTGTCAAAATATAAAGTCAACTCAGTACTTCCTCCGCCAACATCAATATATAAATAAGCGTGTTTGGGATTTAAAAGTTCTTCAATATGATTTGAAAATACCAGCGCCGCTTCAATTTTACCGTCAATAATTTCTACAGTAATATTCGCTTCTTTTTGCGCTCTATTTATAATATCTATTCCGTTTACAGCATCGCGCATGGCACTTGTAGCAACTGCCCTGTAATCAATTACTCCGTAAGCTTTTATTAATTCGCTAAAGCCTTTTAAAGCTGTAATTAACTTATCGCCTTTTTCATCCGAAATTTTTCCGCGTACAAAAACATCTTCGCCTAAACGTATGGGCATTCTAATAAGTTCCTCTTTATTAAAGTGTGGCTTACCATCTACAATGTAAACTCTACAAAAAAGCAGTCTAATGGCATTACTTCCAATATCTATCGCCGCAAAAATCATTAGTTTAAAATTTGTTTTTGTAATTTGTTAGTAGTTCGTAAATAGTTGGTATTATCGTTTAATAAATGGCTGTATATTTCATCCTGCACACGTACTTTTTTCTCTCCGGGCTTAACTTTTTTATAATGATTTTCTTGCTTTTTATCAAGAATTCTTACTTTAGTATTGCCCGATAATTGAATGCTTATTATATTTTTTAGTAGTTTACGTGTATCTTCATCATAAATAGGAACGGCAACTTCGCTGCGACTATCCAAGTTTCTGCTCATCCAGTCGGCACTCGAAATAAATATTTTCTCATCACCATTATTATAAAAAATAAAAACGCGGGTATGCTCTAAAAATTTATCTACTATGCTGTATGCTTTAATGTTATCGCTCCAACCATCTAAATCAGTTACTAATGAACATATTCCTCTAATAATTAAAGTAATTTGCACGCCTGCTTTGCTGGCTTCGTATAACTTGTCAATCATTTCTTTATCAACAAGGCTGTTCATTTTTAATGTTATAGCTGCAGGTTTTTTCTTTTTGGCAATATTAATTTCAACCTGAATTAAATCTAAAAATGTTTTGCGCATAAAAAAAGGCGCGACAACCAAATGTTTAAACGGATATACTTTAAAATTGTTTTCGTAAAACTCGAATACTTTATTTAGTTCTTCGGCAATGTTTTTATTTGCAGTTAATAACGAAAAATCGGTGTAAATACGTGCTGTATTTTCATTAAAGTTACCGGTGCCAATATGGGCATAATGTACTTCTTTACCGGCTTCGCGAGCTGTAATTACAAATAATTTTGAATGTACTTTTAAACCGGGTACGCCGTAAATTACTTTTGCGCCTTCTTCTTGTAATTTATTTGCCCAATACATATTATTTTCTTCATCAAAGCGGGCTTGCAATTCTACCAACACTGTAACTTTTTTGCCATTTTTTACAGCATTAACTAGCGAAGTGGCAATTTTACTACTATCGGCAACGCGGTACAAGGTAATTTTAATGCTCTCAACAGTTGGATCAATTGAGGCTTCTCGTAATAAATTAATAATATGATTATATGTATGATATGGATAATGCAATAAAATATCTTTTTGTTTTATAACCTTTAATGTAGTTTGCAGGTTATTAATTAAATATTTATGCTGTAAAGCAGGCGGATTATTATACACTAATTTTTCATCGCCCAGCTTTGGAAAACTTATAAAATCTTTAAAGTTATGATAACGCCCACCGGGTATGGCATTATCTTTTTTTATCATGCCTAATTTTTTCATAATGTAACGAAGCATATCGTTTGGCATAGCGGCATCATAAACAAACCTAACTGGTAAACCTTGTTTGCGGGCTTTTACACTTTTAGATATTTTTTCCATCATGCTTTTACTCACATCGTTATCAATATCTAATTCAGCATCGCGGGTTAATTTTATGTTATAAGCTTCTACTGTTTTGTAACCAAACACCTCAAATATTAGATTGGTGTTAAAGCGAATAACATCATCAATCATCATAATGTAATTTTTTACACCTTGTTTTGGCAATACCAAAAAACGCGATTTACTTGAGGGGATTTCAATAATAGCGTACTTGTTTTTTTGTTTATGATCAAGGGCTTCCAACTTTAAATACAAATAACTTGCCTTATCTTTTAAAAAAGGAAAAGGCTTTGTATCGTCTATCATTACAGGAAAAAGAGTTGAAATAACCTCTTGACTAAAATATTCTTTAATATAAATTTGTTGCGTTAAAGATAAATGTGATTCGTCGATTATAAATACATTACTATTGGCTAATTCAATTAAAAGCTCTTGGTAAGTAGCTTCAAATTTATTTTGCTGTTCAATTACCCTGCGTTGTAAACGGGTTAGTAATTCTTTAGGATCTTCGCCGTAAACATCTAATGCTTTTTTACCTAACTTAGCTAAACGTTTAACGGTAGCAACACGCACACGGTAAAACTCATCACGGTTATTACTAAAAATGCCCAAAAATTTTAAGCGTTCAATTAAGGGAGTTGTTTTATCTGCTGCTTCTTGTAGTACGCGTTCATTAAAAGATAACCAGCTAATTTCACGATTAATATAAGGTAATTCTTTTTTCTTTATTGCCATAGTTCAGGTTAATCGTTGTTTTTAAAATCTTTTGGAAATTGATGAAAATTTACTTTTCCGCTTTTGGGAGCAATGGCTTTCCAATTTTTTATATCAAAGTGTAAACTCACAATGCCACAGGTTGGAACATTTTCAAAAAACAAATCATTAGTTAATTCATTACATATGTTTGTAAAAGTAGGGTTGTGTCCAAATATAAATACCGATTCGGTTTTATCATCTAATTTTCGTGTCATTTCCAATAAATTATTTACTGTACTTTCGTAAACCGAAGCATCTATCTTAAAATTTGCCATATTAAAATCAAAAGCTCGGGCAAAAATTAAAGCAGTGTTTAATGCTCTTGTTGCCGTGCTGCTAATAATAATATCCGGTAATGCATGTGTATTAAAATACCAGTTAGAAGCAAAGTAGGCATCCGAATAGCCTCTATCGCTTAAAGGCCGGTCTATATCTTTTAAAAACTCGTTGCCCCAATCGCTTTTAGCATGACGAATAAATGTAAGTTGCTTCATGTTTAGTACTGTTTGAAAATTTACAACAAATAAAAAAAATTAATATTTAAATTTACTGTTAATCAGCGATATGTTATGAGTAATAATTCAACAATTAAATGCCCCAATTGCCAAACTGAATTCCCTATAGGAAATGCCTTAGCGCAAGAAATTGAAAACGATATTCGTGCTAAATATTTAAAACGCTATGGCGAAGATAAAAGTAAGTTAGAAGTCGAAAAAGCCCAATTAGCAGCGCAAACCGAACACTTAAAATTACAAACCGAAAACCAAACCGCAATTTTAAACGACAAATTAAAATTGGCAAAACAGCAATTAGAGCAAGAGGCTACAAAAAAAGCAAACGAAAATATAGCTTTTCAATTAAACTTACTTAACGCTGAGTTAACCGAAAAATCGCAAAAACTTAAAGTAAGTGAAGAAAAGGAATTGCTTTTACTGCAAAAAGAAAAACAAATAAAAGAACGTGAAGAAAGTTTAAAACTTGATTTAGAAAAACAATTACTAGAACGCGAAAAAGAAATTTTTGAAAAAGCACAAAAAACTGAAGCAGAAAAATCGGCTTTAAAAATGCGCGAATTAGAGAAGAAAATTGCCGATCAAAACGAACTGGTAGAAGTGATGAAACGCAAAGCAGAGCAGGGGAGCATGCAATTACAGGGCGAAGTACAGGAATTAGCTTTAGAAGAATTGTTGCGATTAACTTTTCAATTTGATATAATTGAAGAAGTAGCAAAAGGCACAACGGGTGCTGATTGCATGCAAATTGTACGAAGTAATATCGGACAAGTTTGCGGTAAAATAATATACGAAAGCAAGCGCACCAAAGCTTTTACGAATGAGTGGATTGAAAAATTAAAACGCGATATGCGCGCCCAACAAGCCGATATTGCCGTAATTGTTACCGAAACCTTGCCAAAAGATATGGATAGTTTTGGTTTTAAAGAAGGGGTTTGGATTTGTAAATTTAGCGATGTAAAACCATTAAGTTTTTTGTTGCGCGATAGTTTAATTAAAATAAATACAGCGTTAATTAGTCAGGAAAACAAAACCGATAAAATGCAATTGCTTTATAATTTTTTAACAGGTAACGAGTTTAAACAAAGCATGGAAGCCATTGGAGAAGGATACATAGCGCTACGAGAAGGCATTATAAAAGAAAAAGTACAAATGGAAAAAATTTGGAAAGAACGCGAAAAACAATTAGACAAAGTGTTGCTTAATACGTCGCAGTTTTATGGCAGCATACAAGGTATTGCGGGCAGTGCTATTAGCGATTTAAAAATGTTGGAATAACAAAAAAGGCTTTGAGAAAATCTCAAAGCCTTTTTAAATAATTTAATTTAAAACCTAACGGCAAACAATTACCTTTTTCACAATTTTAGTTGTTCCATTTGTAATGTTTACAAAATAAATACCATTTGGTCTGTCGCTAATATTAATGTTTACAACATTATTAGTTACATTTTCCAGCGAATTATTAGATATTTCCTGTCCTAACGAATTATAAATTCTAACATTTACTTTTTCTTCTTTAGGCAAAGTAAACACTAAACTAAATATACCGTTGTTTGGATTTGGCATAATGTTTACATTACCTGTAAATTCAGTAATTACATTTTCTTTAATACCAACAATTGCACGGCAACTAACTATAGGCATAATGGCTAATTGAACCTTGGCACCACGATTATATCTTATCGTTTTCCAGTTATTTCCAAAATTTAACAACCAAGCACTTGAATCGTTTAGTAAATTATTACGTGTATTACTAAATATTCTTATAGAATCCATTGGCGACCCGTAAGGTGTTTGAACGGATGCAAAAAACCCACCGGTTGGAATTATGGCAGGTGAGAAAATAAATTTATAAGGTATTATTTGTGTGCTGGCAACAAATGTATATGTAGGGTCGCCACAATAAGTTACATTGGTAGGTTTAGGTATTGTACCAACAATATTACCCAAGTTAACAGCCGTTTGCGAAATAAATGAATTTGGTCCGTTGCTAGATGTACCACCATACAACTTACAATAAATTTGAGTAGAAGGTGTTGTAAAATTTGTTCCTATGCTATCAAATAAAACTATTACCTCAGTAACTTGTGGATTTGGTGTATCACTGTAGCTGCCGGTAGGGTAAAATTGTGCAAATTCTTTATCCTTATAACAGTTTGTACCTGTTAAAAAACCTGTGTTACTTGCGGTTTGGCAGCCTAAAATTAACGAATTTGTTGGAGCCATGTATGTAGTTAAGGTATCAATTTTTCTAATAATTCTAATTGTATCTAAACAAACAGGGCATTTAGCAACATTTAAAATTGTCATAGAATACGTTGATGTGTTTGCAGTATTAGTTACAACTAACGTTAACGTGTAATTTCCGGCAACTGTAAATGTAACAGCAGGCGATGCAGAAGTGTTAGTTACAATTGAACCTGTTGGCGACGATGACCAAAAATATGTAGGAGATGTACCGGCCGAAGTATTTGTAGGATAAAATGGCTGACCAATGCATGGTTTACCCGGTATAGAAAAAGAAGCTACAGCGGGACCCGGAGACGGTGTAACAACGCTGCATAAATTATGAGTACCCAATAAACTTCTATAAGTACCTTGCGTCATTGCTGTTTGTGCTCTCGTTTTTTGGTCGTTTGTAAACATATACATGCACAAATCATCTGAGTAATCCATAAAATTTTGAAACATTTCGCCTGTAGTGTTACCCGCACAAATACCTAGTTTAAATGGATGAGTTGGACAACCAAAATTTGAGTTTTGAGCAGGTGGCACATCTGCACAAAAATCGTTTAAACATGCACCATCTCCCCAAACATGGCGTAAACCTAGCCAATGACCTAATTCATGGGTTAATGTTCTTCCTTTATGGTATGGTCCAACAGTAGCAGTGCCAATGCTACCAAACGAAGTGTTTAATATTACCACACCATCGGTTGTAGCAATTCCTCCTCCTGCAATACCTGGTAAACTCGTACCAGCAGGGAAAGTAGCATACCCTAATAATCCACCACCTAAAGCTAAAACCCAAGCATTACAATATTTTGTAGGATCCCAAATTGTAGCTGGCTTAATAGTACCATCTATGTATGCTGTAGAAGAGTATGGACCTGCCGTCCAGCCACTAGTGTTTCTATCAACTCTATCAATACCCGGCTCTACTAAAATGCCTCCGGTAGGGTTTTTTACCGCCAAACAAAAACTTATTTGTAAATCGGCTTTAGCTGCCGCAAATACAGTAGGTACGCTGGCGCTGTTTAAACCTGTGCCTGCTAAATCAGCATTTAAAGTGTTAATTTGATCAATAACCTGGGCTTGTGTAATGTTATCGGCAGTACCAACCGGTTGCCCGTTATGAATAATATGCACTATTATTGGTATAATCCATGGTGCAGGGGCAATTTTACCACTAGCTAAATCGGCTTTACGTTTTTCAACTGCTTGATTAAACCATGTATTCCATTCTTTTGAAGGGGTTTGGGTTCCACAAGTTCTACCATTATTTAAATTAAAATTTGGTTGCGCTGTAATACTTAATAAACTAAAAAAACAGCAACTGAATAAAAGTATTTTTTTTATCATATTTTGGGCATTTTTATTTTCAACTAAAGTATTAAAAAAAACATATCAAAAAAAATTATTTACTCATTTGTTTATATTAATAAATAAATAAAAAATGGTTTTTAATTACAATAACATAGTTTTGCATCGTAATTTATAAATTAACGTCTAAACGATAAGCAATTTTCAATGAAATATAAACGCATTCTTTTAAAATTAAGTGGCGAAGCCTTAATGGGAAATAAGGGTTTTGGAATTGATCAAATACGCCTTATGGAATATGCCACCGAAATAAAAAACGTATACGACGCAGGTTGCCAAGTAGCAATTGTTATTGGAGGTGGAAATATTTTTAGAGGCATACAAGCCGAAGAGGGCGGAATGGACAGAGTACACGGCGATTATATGGGAATGTTAGCAACCGTTATAAATAGTATGGCAATACAAAGTGCTTTAGAAGGTTTAGGGGTTCAAACACGGTTACAAAGTGCTATTAAAATGGAGCAAATTTGCGAACCTTTTATTCGCCGTAAAGCCGTTAGGCATTTAGAAAAAGGCAGAGTTGTAATTTTTGGTGCAGGTACCGGAAACCCTTATTTTACAACCGATTCAGCCGCAGCTTTAAGAGCCATTGAAATTGAAGCTGATGTTATTTTAAAAGGAACGCGCGTTGATGGTATTTACACAGCCGATCCAGAAAAAGATAAAACCGCAACTAAATACGAAATTATAAAATTTGAAGAGGTTTACGATAAAGGCTTAGAAGTTATGGATATGACCGCTTTTACACTTTGTAAAGAAAATAACTTACCCATTATAGTTTTTGATATGAATAAAAAAGGTAATCTAAATAATTTAATTCAAGGTCAAAAAGTAGGAACTCTTGTAGAAGTGTAAAAACAACGATTAACTATTCCTTAATAACTATTAACTAATTACTTTATAAATGGAACATTACGACCTTATCGTTATTGGCGGCGGACCAAGTGGATATGCAGGTGCTATGCGTGCGATTGATTTTGGCAAAAAAGTTTTATTAGTTGAAAAAAATCGCATTGGCGGTGCAGGAATTTACAATGGTGTTTTAACTTCTAAAACACTTTGGGAACAGGCACTTAAAGCGCTATCTATTAGAGAGTTAATACCTGAATACTCGCCTAAATTTGAAGATGTTTCAAAAATTGTAAACGAGGCGGTTTTTGAACGAAAAACACAGGTTACAGTACATTTACAATTATTACAAAAACAAGCAAACCGTTTGTTTTATTATGAAAAAGGTACCGCTAAATTAATAGATAAACATACTGTAGATATTAAAAAAGAAGATGGCACTGTAAAAACAGCCAGTGCCGATTTTATATTAATTGCCACCGGTAGCCGCCCACGTATACCTACAAATATTACTGTTGATGAACAAACCATTGTTACCAGCGATGGCGTAAAAAATTTTAAAGAACTCCCTAAAAGTATGGTGGTATTAGGTGCCGGTGTTATTGGTTGCGAATTCGCAACTATTTTTAGCAGTTTTGGTACTACTAAAGTTAATTTAATTGATAAAGCAGATAGAATTTTACCTTTTGAAGATAAGGATATCGCAGATATAATTAAAAATAATTTAGAAATTAATAACGCCTACGTACATCAAGGCGCATCGCTTAAGCGAATGGAAATTATTAACAACAAGGTGGAATATGAGTTGGAATATAAAAATGGTTCTACCGAAATATTTATTGTTGATAAAGCCTTAATTTCTATCGGACGTGTGCCCAATATTGAGAACATTGGCTTAGAAAATGTTGGAATAAAGCTTAACGAACGTGGTTGTATTTGGGATGATGATACACAAACCAATATTAGTAATATTTATGTTGGAGGTGATGTTACCACCGAAGTTGCTTTGGTAAATGTTGGCGAGCGCGAATCGCGCCACGCAGTTGTTAGAATGTTTGGTCCAACAATTAAGCCACTATCGTATAAAAACATTAGCAGCATAATGTTTTTAAACCCCGAGGTGGCTGCAGTTGGAATGAACGAGCAGGAATGTGTAGCAAAAGGTTTACCTCATAAGGTGGTTAAGTTAGATTTTAGTACCAATGCCCGTGCAATTGCCATGCGAAAAACGCAGGGTTTTTTTAAAATTATTGTTACCAACGATAGCGGCATGCGTATACTTGGTATGCGTGTAGTTGGCGAGCATGCCAGTAGCGCCATACAAGCAGTTGCTTATTTAATACACACTAATCAGGGTATAAGAGAATTGGCCGACATGATGCACCCTCACCCAAGCATTATTGAGGGTGTGCAGGAATGTTTGCGTATGCTTTTAAATAAATCTATTTTTAAACCCTATATTTTTAAAGACAGGTTAAAATGTTATATCTGCGAAAATGGCGTATGCACACCTATTGAAAGTTTGGTATAACATTTTTTAAACTTTATTTTATTTATTAAGATTAACTTTGCTTTATGAACAAGCAGACTTTAACTATTTTTTCTATCCTATTTTCTGTTGCCTTATTGGTACTTATTTTTTTTCAGGTATATTGGATACGCAACGATTTTAAAATAAAAGAAGAAGTGTTTGAACAAAAAGTGGATGAGGCTCTAAATAATACATCTATTAAGCTTGAGCGCTTAGATACGGTTAGCATATACAAACGAACCAAAGTTACCCGACAAGGTATAAAATTAAATAATAGCATTTTAAATTCTAAAAACCCAAACGCTTTAAGTTTTAGAGTATCCGAAATTTTAAATATCGATAGTAATGGTTACCAATACAGTCGTATGACATCGAAAGATTTGTCGGCAGATTCGCTACAATTTAATCCAAAAATAAAATCATTTTTAGATAATATAAAAGACCATAAAAACGGGTTTCAAAAACCCGGCGACGATTTATTTAATAAATCTATAACTAAGGGTAACGATATTTTTAAAGAAGAATATACGTTTGATTATTACAACAATTACAAACAAAAAATAGATACATTATTGTTAGATTCACTGCTTAACATTGAATTTAAAAAGCAAAATATTTTCGCTAAATATAATTATTACTTAACCGCACTTTATCCGGGTAGCCTGCACCATAGCGATTTAAAATTTGCCGAAAGTATGGAAGATTCGTTGGGAATAGTATATAAAATCAGTTTATCGCCCAGTAATCGTTTTATTGATCCTGAGTATTTAATAGTACGTTTTTTAAATCAAGATAAAGCCGTTTTTAAAGGAATGTGGACCATGTTAATCTCATCGGTTGTAGTAATTTTAATTTTAATTATTTCGTTTTATTATTTAATGGCAAGCAACTTAAAACAAAAAAAACTATCGCAAATAAAAAATGATTTTATAAGTAATATGACACATGAGTTTAAAACTCCAATTAGTACAATATCATTAGCCAGCGAAATGCTTAGCGATGCTTCTATTTCTCAAACACCTGATAAACAGCATAAATATTTAAAAATGATTCGCGATGAAAATAAACGTTTAAGTGTGTTGGTGGAAAGCATTTTGCAAACATCTATTTTAGATAAAGGAGAATTTATTTTAAAAGTATCGGAACTTGATATTCATGAAATTATTAATACCGCAATAAACAATACTCAACTTTTAATTGCACAACGCAATGGTAGTATTCAAACAGTTTTAAAAGCACAAACTTATAAGTTAATGGCAGACAGGGTTCACCTTACCAACATTATTTTTAACTTAATAGATAATGCAATAAAATATACCAAACAAAATCCGGAAATTGTAGTTACTACAAACAATACCGCCGAAGGCATTATGATTGAAATAAAAGATAATGGCATTGGCATAAGCAAAGAAAATCAACGCAAAATATTTGATAAGTTTTACCGCGTACCAACCGGTAATGTGCATAATGTAAAAGGTTTTGGCTTGGGTTTATCGTATGTTTTAGCGGTAATTTTAAAGCACAACGGTACTATTTCGGTTGATAGTGAATTAGGAAAAGGAAGTACGTTTAAAGTACATTTGCCGTTTAAAGTTTAATGCAAATACAATCTTTTTTTAATAATTGTATATGCCATAAAATTATACTGCTCCTGTGTAAAATGGCATCTGCAAGGGTAAAGCGACATTAAATTATCAACCGGTGGTACATAATATTCCAAATTTGCATCTTGCGACAAATATAAATAATTACAAATACGTGTAGCATTTAGTCCTGTAGGATAAGGATCAGCCTCAGTATCGCAAAAACCATCGCCATTAATATAACAATTTGTACGGTTAACAAGTTCCAAACTTGTCGCACCAAAGCTTGTAATTTCTTCAAAGGTATGTGGTAATCCAAAAAAATGCCCAAATTGATGAATGGGTATATGGCTTTGAAATGGAACAGAGTTTGAACTTATTAAGCTTGCCTTAGTAAGAACAATTACATCTTTTGCACTTACAGTATTGCTGGCTGGTGGAGGGTAAGCATATTCCCCTTCGTTACTACCGCCAGTAACTGTATTTGTAATATATACATTAATTGTTTTATCGGTATAATAGTTTGCTGTAACAACAGGGTCTACAACGCTTTTTGTCCAATTATCGTAAGGATATTGTGGAATAAATACCGTACTGCAATTTAAAAACTGCACGCAAATAGGTTTAAAGGCTGTGTTTAAATTTGCCACCATTGTGTTTAAATTAGCTGGAGTAGCAGCCCCAACTGAATAATTACTATCAAGCACAATATAAAATACAATAGAAAATTTTTTATTTAAACATGTATCGTGCTTTAAAGTGGTAACCATATTTTGAATGGAATTACCACTTCCTGTTCCGCTATTTTTGACCTGGGCATTAAAAAATAATGCGAAAAAAATAAAAAGTATAAAAAATATTTTTTTCAAAATTAAAGTCTTTTAATCATTATATTTGATTACCAAATTTAAAACTTTAATTAATATGTTTCATCAAAAAATAAAACTTATTGTTTTTCTTTTTTTGACATGCCTATTTCATAAATCATTTTCTCAAATTTCAGTTTCGCCTACAGTTGGTTGTGCACCATTAAACGGTGTTTCTTTTTCTGGTCCCGCAGGTGCTACAGCAATTACTTGGAATTTTGGCGACGCTTCTACTTCTAATTTAGCTTCTCCAAGCCACAACTATACATCTGCCGGAAATTTTATAGTTACTTATAATGCAACAGTTGGCGGATTACCTGTAACCGGGTCAGCTACCGTTGTTGTGTATGGAAAACCAACTGCCAGTTTTACATACATAGTACCTCCCAATCATTGCAAGCCATTAAATGTATCGTTTAATAGCACAAGTTCTGGTTCTGCAGCCATAAGCAGTTATACTTGGAATTTTGGCGATGGCGGACAAATAAATGGCTCCAATGGTTCGCCTAATTGGTCGTATATATTACAAGGAAGTTTTTTTGCAAGTTTAATAATTACTGATGCAAACGGTTGCGTTAGTAATTTATCTGCACCACAAGGCCCCATAAACGTGTCTACGCCACCAACTGCAATTATAAGTTCTAATCCTTTATCACTAACATCTTGCACAGCACCATTTACAGCGGCATTTAGCGGTAGTAATTGTGTTTCGGGTTCGCCAATAGTGGGTCCATTAAACTATTCCTGGAATTTTGGTAATTCGCAAACATCAACGCAAGAAACACCTGGTAACACAACTTATAACACACAAGGCTTATACACAGTTAGTTTAACGGTAACCGATAATAATAATTGCAGCAGTACGGTAACTACGCCTGTAAGCGTATCGCAGCCAAGCATTGCTGCCACAATACCTGCCACCGTGTGTTTAAATACAGCTTTCCCGTTTTCATATCAAACCAATCAACCTTTTTCAACCTGGTATTTTGGTGTAGGTACACCAACGGGTTTAGCAACATCATCAGCTGCCACTACGTTTAGCATGTTTACTTATAGTACACCCGGTCTATATACCATCAATATTTCCGCCGGTAGTGGTCCTTGTATGACCGTACAAACTAAAACTATTTTTGTTGAACAGGTTATTGCAAATTTTACGCACACCCCAGCATCGTTTACATGCAGCCCAACATTTACGGCTAGTTATATAAATTTATCGTCATCAAATGCTACTTCTTTTACTTGGACAGCTTTAAATTATGGCGGTGTAACTACTACTACAAGTGCTGCAACAAACCCAACATTTACGTTTGTGCAAGGCAGTTTAAATCCATACACAATTTATAATACTTATTCTGTAAATGTGTCACTAATTGCCCAATCGGCCAGTGGTTGTAAATCTACCTTTACTATAAATATTTTCGATTCTATAAAACGCCCCACGGCTTGGTTTAATACCGATAAGGTGGAGGGTTGCGCACCTTTAGTTGTTAAGTTTAGAGATTCGAGTTTTACCAGCCCTATATACCCGATTACAAGTTATACCTGGAATAATGGAGCAAGTACGCCTATAATTATTACCGGTACAATCCCTCCGGCAATTATTAACCCAACATTTACGTATTCATCTCCTGGAACATACACTCCTTTTTTAATAGTACAAACGGCATCGGGTTGTATTCATACGTCTTACATACATACTATAACAGTCGTCAATCCACCGGTTATTAATTTTACAATATCTCCGGGTGGTACCGTCTGCTGGAATACCCCAATTACAGTTACAGCTACCTCCACATCTACCACACCCATTCAGCATTGGCACGTTAACAGTGATAACGGTTATTTTTCGCATTGTATAAATAATTCAACACCAACATGGTTATTTACGCACATTGGTGTACATACTTTTTCGGTTGATGGTTATTCGCATAGCTGTAAAGGCACATCCACTTCAACACAATCTGTTTTAGTTAAAGGACCTATAGCACAAGCCCGCTTTGAAACCAATTGTATTGCAGGTACTCGAAAAACAGTTAAGTTTGTTGCACAGCTGCAAGATGTTGCGAATGGCACATTAAATTTTGGAGATAATTCTACTGTGTCGTTTGCAGGCACCCCTAATTCAATTGTGTCTTATACTGCGCCACCACATACATATTCAGCATCGGGTAATTATACGGCAGTTTTAACAACAACAAATAATGCCACAGGCTGTTCACCACATACTTATACAATGTTGGTTAAGGTTAGAGATGCACAAGCTAATTTTAGTTTAACGGCAGTTGGTTGTACTAGTGTATCGCAAACATTTAATGCGTCGCCATCTATTGATGTGTTTAGCGGTTGTAATAAACGCGGTTATATTTGGTATGTAGATAATTTACCGCCAATTGATACTGCTTATGCATTAGGCCCACAAATTTTAATCCATACCTTTGCAACTGCGGGCACGCATACCGTTTTACTAATGGTAAAAGATGAAAACAGTTGTTTAGATACCACAAAACATACTATTAGAATAAGCAGCGCTAATCCAACTTTTAGTTTTAGTTCAAGCACAATTTGTTTATCAAGCGGTACAGTGCAAATGGTAAATTCGACGGCACAAACGCCAGACCCTGTAACAAATTATATCTGGGATTTTGGTGATGGATCGCCTTTAGTAACCACAACTGTTTTAACATCGCCTATTCATACCTATTTAAGTGCTACAACTCCAAGTCAAAATTTTACAGTTACTTTAACTGCAACTAATTCGCAGGGTTGTACAGATGTAGTTCAGCATATATTAACTGTTGTAAATCCAGTTGCAACTTTATCACCTTCGCAATTTTTAATGTGCATACCAAACCCTACTAATTTGGCAGCTAATACTATTTTGTTTTCTGCACCTTCATCAGCAACCAGTTATACATTTAATTTTGGTGATGGAAGTAGTTTGTTTACTTCTACCAATAATGTTACGCCACTGCACACCTACACAGCTGCCGGTAGTTACACCGCATCGGTAATTGTTGATGTTGCTGGCTGTAAAAATATGAATACTGTAGTTGTAAATGCTTATTTATATCCTATACCAAATTTTAGTTTAAACCCAAGTTATATTTGTAAAGATAACCAGGTACAATTTACAAATACATCAACTGTTTCCCCAGCTTATACTTTAAATTGGAATTTGGGAACAGGTTCACCTATACTTCCAAATGAAACAGTTGTTTGGACCTATACTACATCGGGCATAGCCATTATTACATTAACTGTTAGTAATGGTTGTGCGGCAGTAGTTTCTAAAACACTTAATATTTATAGTGTAAAAGGTAGTCCAATATTAAATAAAACCATAGTATGTTTAGGAAATGCCATACAATTTAGTTTAAAAAATGACACAAGCACTGTTGAAAGTTGGGATTGGGATTTTGGAGATGGCAGCATAAATTCATATACTGCAAATGCTTCGCCTTCCTCTACAATTTCACATATTTACAGTTATTATCCATTACCAAGTGGTAATACATTTATTCAGTTTACGGCATGGTCTTCTTTACATAGATGTTTTGATACAACCCGTGTGCCAATTAAGATAATTAGAATTGATGCCGATTTTGATCGTAATAACGAAATATCTAAACCGGATAGTGTACACTGTTTAAATGTGATTGATAATTTTACCAATCAAACCCCCAATTCATCGGGCTATAATTTTAACTGGGCATTTGGTAATGGAAGTTCTGCAACCGGTCAAAACCCGAGTTATACCTATCCAATGCCTGGTTCATACCAAGTTACTTTAACAGTTACCGACCCGATAAATAATTGTTTGGGATACACCGTAAAAAATATGACAATTAATGCATTGCCAAATGCTACAGTTTCGGCAAGAGATACATGTAAAAATCGTCCGTTTATTTTAAACTCAACACCAACTGCCGGTACACCACCCTATACTTATAGTTGGACACCTTCGGCGGGAGTTGTTAGCCCTACAAATGCTGTAACTTCAGCTACTTCATCAAATTCTACAACTTATACTTTAAATATTACAGACGCTAATGGCTGTAAAAATAATATTATAAAAAATGTGTACATTCAATTACCTGCCGATAGCATAAGTTGGGACACAACCGTAGTTGTTGGGCAAATAGTGCCATTAAATAATAATTCAGGAAGTAACTTTACTTATACCTGGAATCCGATTACCGATTTAAGTTGTACCAATTGTCCTTATCCTGTATCAAATTCAACTGTAAACGTTACCTATAGCGTAACCATTGCCGATAATATGGGTTGCTTTAGAACCGTGAATACACACACTATTATTGTTGAATTAAAAGGAACTGTAGATGTGCCCACAGCATTTACACCCAATGGCGATGGCATAAACGACGTAATTTATGTAGATGGTTGGGGAATACGAAAATTAAATTATTTTAGAATATTTAATCGCTGGGGGCAATTATTATTTGAAAGTAACGATATTAAAATAGGGTGGGACGGTATGTTTAACGGGGTACCGCAAAATATGGAAACATACGTGTATCAGGTTTCGGCAGATGCTTATGTGGATGCACAAAAACCATTTTTAAAAACAGGCACTTTTAAATTGATACGATAAGGTTTTGAAAAAACTCATTCTATATATTTTTTGTTTTTTAGTTGTAGCAAATTTATATGCGCAGGATATACATTTTAGCCAGTTTTATTTTTCGCCGCTCTCTTTAAATCCGGCCAACACAGGTAATTACAAAGGCGATTATCGTTTTTTTGCAAACTACCGAAGCCAGTGGCGCGAAATTAGTAAAGCGTACAACACATTTAGTGTAGGTGGCGATTTTAATATTTTTCCTAAAAACCAAAATGTAAGTGGCGGATTAATTTTTATAAACGATAAATCGGGCGGTAATTTACAAGTATTAAAAATAATGCCTTCAGCGGCTTTTCATAAAAAAATTGCAGGCTATAATTTACACATAGGCGTACAACCCGGCATTGTAATAAAATCAATCGATTTTTATTCACATTCTTTTCCCGAACAATTAAATTGGGGCACAGGTAAATTTGATAATACATTACCAAACACCGAAACAAATGTTAGTCAACGTTTTACTTATTTTGATTTAAACACCGGTGTTGCAGCTTCTAAAAAATTTGGTAAACTTGAGCCGGAAATAGGTTATACACTATTTCATATTACAAAACCAAACGAAAGTTTTTTAGGAAACAGTAATAAATTAAAAATTCGGCAGGCTTATAATTTAGGTTTAAATTATTATTTAAATCCTAAAATTATACTAAGAGGTTACACCATGTATGGTTATACCACAAAAGTAAGCGATTGGGTAAGTGGTGTAAATTTAGAGTATGTATTATCAAAAAATGTATTTTTTACTAACTCTGTTTTTGCTGGTTTTATGTGGCGCGATGGTTTTAAGCGAAACCCAGATGCAGGAATAGTTACGGCGGGCGTTAATTATTCGCATTACACCATTGGGTTTAGTTACGATATAACATTTTCGCAATTAAAAACTGCAGTAAATAGTAAAGGTGCTTTTGAAATAGCTTTTATATACAAAGCCAAAAACACACGTTTAAGTAAAAAAGCAGTTCCCTGTGAGAGATATTAAACTCATACTTATTTTTATTCTGTTTGCTTTTGTAGCTCAATCGCAATCCGATTCTATGCTTGTAAAACGCTCATCGCCAAAAACATTAAAACGTTTGGGTAAAAGTGCTTTAAAGCAAAACGACCCTAGCAGCGCCATTACCTTTTACGAAGCCTATTTACTAGTAAATAATAAAGACGCGAAAGTTATGGATGCTTTAGCCCAAGCCTATTTGCAAATACGGGATTACGACCGCGCACAAAAAATGTTTTTAAATGCTTATTTAACCAATGTTGAAAAAGCTCCTACATCATTATATTTTCATGCTCAAATGCAAAAATCGAATGGTATGTACGATAGCGCAAAAATAAATTTTCGAAAATTTAAAAAAGAATACAAAGGCTCGGAAAAAATATTAAAAAAACAAGCCACTAAAGAAATTGTATTTTGCGACTCGGTTCAAAAAATGATAAACACCGAAAAAAAAATAATTATTTCGCGTTTAGATTCTACCATTAATAAAGTTAATACCGAGGGAGCTCCCGTAAATATTGATGAAAACACACTAGTATTTTCATCGTTAAGAACTGATAAAAAAGAATACATTATTGAAGATGATACTACAAAAACAATAAAACGCAAATTGTATGTAGCTAAGCGTAATAATAATGAATGGAAATTTGGCGGAGAATACGGCGAAAATTTAAACGAAGCTAATTTTAATACCGGCAATGCCTGTTTTAGTCCGGATAGAAAACGGATTTATTTTACCCGATGTAAATTAAATATTAAAGAAGAAATGATTTGCGCTATTTATGTTTCTGAAAAAAACGGGAACGATTGGAGCGAACCTGTAAAACTTCCAAAAATTATTAATAACCCAAAATACACATCTACAATGCCCGCTGTTACAATCGATCCGGTTAAAGGAAACGATGTAATTTATTTTGTAAGTAATAATAAAGAAGGCAAAGGTGGTTTAGATATTTGGTACAGTATTTATGATAAAAAAAATAAGGCCTATAAAACTCCAAAAAATGCGGGCAATAAAGTTAATACATCGCAAAACGAAATAACACCTTTTTTTGATAATGAAACACGTACGCTTTATTTTAGCTCGGATGGATTGGGTGGGCTAGGGGGTTACGATGTTTTTAAAGCCATTGGCGACGGTAAAAAATGGATGAGTACTGAAAACATTGGTCAGCCTATTAATACGGGTGCCGATGATATGTATTATACTATATCTTTAAACCGCGAGGAAGGGTTTTTTGCAAGTAACCGTAAAGGTGGTAACGCTTTAAAAAACAGTACCTGTTGCGATGATATTTACACGTACAAACATTCGGAATATATACGTATAAATTTATCGGGAAATATAAGCGAAATGGTTGATCCAACTCAAACAATAGCCCAAGCCACAGTTGAAATTTATATTATTGATAAAAAAACGAAAGAAAAATTTTTAGTTAAAAAAATAGAGAGCGATAAATTAGGGAATTATAAAACAACTATAGAAGCGGGACAAGATTATTTTTTAATACTAAAAAAACAAGATTTCTTAGGAAATAGTACTGAGGTAACAACTAAAGGTATAATTACATCGCAAGATATTACAAAGGATGTGTTATTGGCAAAAAAACCGAAAGAGCCGCTCCACATACCAAACATACAATATGAGTTTGATAAATCGAACATTTTAGAAGGCAGTAAAATTGCTATTGATACAACTGTTTTTTCGTTAATGGAAGCAAACCCCGAATTAATTGTAGAGATTCAATCACATACCGATAACAAAGGCAGCGACAAGTACAACGAAAAATTATCGCAACAACGTGCAGAAAGCGTTGTAAATTATTTAATAATCAAAGGCATACACGTTGAGCGTTTAAAAGCAAAAGGGTATGGCGAAAGTAAACCTATTGCTCCAAACGAAACAAGTGATGGGAAAGATAACGCCGAAGGAAGAGCCAAAAACCGTCGCACCGATTTTAAAATTATTGGCGTAATTGATGTTGAGATTATTAATGCGGCTGATGCGGATTAAATTTCGTCACATTTAAATGTAACAAACCAAATAAAATTACCAAACCGCAGGCCCAAATCTTTTTGTGATTTTATTTTTTGGAAAAACTGTGTAAAAAATCTGATCAAACCAAATTAACACTTTAAAACTGTAAGTTGGAGAGTTTAATTTTTCACCTATTTTTTTAGTATTTTTCAAGGTAAATCTGTAAGCAATATCTGTGCCTAATCCAAACCATTTAAACACTTTAAACTGTGCAGTTATGCCTGGTTCGTATAATAATAAAAATGATTTTTTATCTCCGGAATATAAATTAAATTTCTCTCCTTTTTGAAACCAGGCTAATCCGGTACCTACTTGAATAGGAACACTTAATTGCCAGCGTTTGGTTTTATAAAAAACAAAATCAATGTAATAACACAAATAGGTAAATTTTAAATATTTTTTTATCGTATCTATTTTTCCAATTTCATTCGTTGCATAAAAATCAGTTGAATAATTAGATTTCATCCAGCTAATTCCTCCACCTACTCTTAACTTTCGTTGGTAAGCAACACCCAGTCTTACACCTGTAACGCTAATTAATTGGTTATTAATAAAACTGTTTCTGCTTTCCAAGCGGGCATCAATACTCGATTTATTTTTAAATATAGTGTGTAAAGTATCCAAAAATTGTGCTTTTGAGCCTTGACTTATAAATAATAAAAAAAATATAAAAGTAACATGTCTCATTTATAACAAAACTACGTTTATAAACTGTTCAATTATTTATGGTTTAATAATAATTTCAACAAATAACTTGTTTATTTTTATCTATTGATGTTAGATACTCCAATTGAATATTTAAAAGGCGTTGGGCCGCAACGTGCAAACGTTTTAAAAAAAGAATTGAGTATTTTTAATTACGGGGATTTATTAACTTATTATCCTTTTAGATACGTTGATAAAACATTGTTTTATTCTGTAAAACAGATTACAGAAGACTTGCCTTATGCTCAATTACGAGGATATATTGATAAGTTGGAAGTTGTAGGACAAAAAAACACAAAACGTTTAGTAGTTAGTTTTAAAGATAATACCGGAAGTATAGAATTAGTTTGGTTTAAAGCCTATAATTGGATGGCACAACAATTAAAACTAGGGGTTGAATATATTGTGTTTGGTAAACCTGCTAATTTTATGGGGCGTTACAATATAGCGCATCCTGAAATAGATGAAGTAACTGACGACCTATTAAAACAGCAATCAGCTTTTCAATCCGTTTATAACAGCACCGAAAAATTAAAATTTAAAGGTTTAGATAGCGAAGGAATTCGTAAAGTGCAACGAAACTTAATACAACAATTACAGCCACAACATTGCCCCGAAAATTTAAGTGTCGATGTTATTGAAGAACAAAAATTAATTTCGCATTTCGATGCTATTAAATTTATTCATTTTCCTGAAAGTGCTCAGCAGTTAAAAAATGCCGTGCAACGTTTAAAATTTGAAGAATTATTTTACATTCAATTAAAGCTTTTAAAATTAAACAAAGTACGAGCCAATACTACTCGGGGTTTTATATTTAGTAGAGTAGGGCATACTTTTAATACTTTTTTTAATAATCATTTACCTTTTCAATTAACCAATGCCCAAAAACGAGTGTTGAAAGAAATCAGACTGGATATGGGTAGTGGCAGGCAAATGAATAGGCTGTTACAAGGCGATGTTGGCAGTGGTAAAACGTTGGTAGCATTAATGAGTATGTTGTTGGCTATTGATAATAATTTTCAAACATGTTTAATGGCACCAACCGAAATTTTAGCACAACAACATTTCGAAACATTTAAAACATTGTTAGAACCTTTAAACTTAAATATAGCAGTTCTCACAGGCTCATCAAAAACAAAATACCGCAAACAAATTTTAGAAAAATTAAAATCAAATCAAATTCAAATTTTAATTGGCACTCATGCATTAATTGAAGAAGTGGTTCAGTTTTCAAATTTAGGATTGGTTGTTATTGATGAGCAACATCGCTTTGGTGTGGCACAACGTGCCAAACTGAGAAATAAGAATATTAATCCGCCTCACATACTGTTAATGACGGCTACACCTATTCCACGTACGTTAGCTATGACCTTTTACGGCGATTTGGATACTAGTTTAATTGATGAATTACCTCCAGGTCGTAAACCTATAAAAACAGTTCATTATTTCGAAAATCAACGCTTACGTGTAAATGGTTTTATTAAAGAACAAATAGGTTTAGGCAGACAGATATATATTGTTTTTCCGCTTATTCAGGAAAGTGAAAAATTAGATTATCAAAATTTACAACAAGGTTACGATAATTTGGTTGTGGAATTTCCCCCGCCAACATATCAAATAAGTATTGTTCATGGTAAGCTTAATAGCGAACAAAAAGAATTTGAAATGCAGCGCTTCATTAAAAACGAAACACAAATTATGGTGGCAACTACTGTAATTGAAGTAGGAGTTAATATTCCAAATGCTAGTGTAATGGTTATAGAAAGTGCTGAACGTTTTGGATTATCGCAATTACATCAATTACGGGGTAGGGTAGGGCGGGGCGCCGACCAAAGTTTTTGTATTATGTTAACTGGGGCTAAATTAGGTGCTGATAGCCGTTTAAGAATGAAAACGATGGTTAGAACTAACGATGGTTTTGAAATTAGTGAAGTAGATTTAAAATTACGCGGACCCGGAGATATTGAAGGAACTCAGCAAAGTGGTGTAATGGATTTAAAACTCGCTAACTTAGCACAAGATGGCCTCATTCTTCAATTAGCTCGTCAAGCAGCTATGACAGTATTGGATGAAGATGTAAATTTTGATTTAGAAAAAAATAAAGTATATCAACAAACATTAATTAAACAGCAGCAAAATAAAACCAATTGGAGTAAAATTGGTTAAAGTTTAATTATAATAATTAAAAAAATATTTTTATAAAAAAATCCCGATAATTTAGTATCGGGATTTTAAAATTTAATTTTATAAATTATCTATACAAACTCACATTCCCTTTTTTCTCGTAAGTAATACCATCTTTTCCGGTAGCTTTTATGATATAAAAATAAGTTCCCGCGGCACATTCTTTTTGCTCTAAGTTTTTACCATCCCAAGCAATGTTACCTGTGCTGCTTGTTAAATCGTAAACTTTATTACCCCAACGGTCAAAAATTAATGCCGTTATCTCGGTTAAATTACTGGTTTTTAAAAAGAACAGATCGTTGCTTCCGTCTCCGTTTGGAGTAAATACATTTGGAACTTCTAATTTACTCGGTAATTCAACTTTTATTACTTTGTATGTAGAATCTACACAACTTCCTTTTGTACTAACAATAGTTACAGTGTAAGTACCAGGGTTAAGGTAAGTAGCATTTGTGCTAATACCTGTTGTTGAAGTAGTTTGTACCGCTCCATTACCAAAACTCCAAACAGTTGTAATGCTTGATGTACCGCTTACTGTGCTTGAAGATGAACTTAAATTAGTAAAGTTTACAGTTAGAGGGGCATAACCTGTACTTGCACTTGGACTAAAGTCTGAATTTAAGGCGCCCTTAAATACGCTAAACTGACCAGTTTCTGTACAGCCCGTTGCTAAATTTTTAACAATAAATCCATAATCTCCAACAGCATCTACACTAAAGGTAACAGTGTTTGCCCCACTTGGTGTAACTGTATATCCATTTGGAAGATTAGTTAAATTAAAAATTGAAAAACCTGCTGTAGAAGGATAAAAAGGTATTAAAATACTCCAACCGCCCGATAACGAACTTGTTAACGAAATTTGTATTTGTGCGGCTGTAATACTTGCTGTTGCGGTACAATCTAAAGTAAAATTGGGCACACTTGCCAATACAGGTTTATTTATTAAATCTACAATATTTATTACTGTATTTGTTATACATCCATTTTGATTATCCTTAACACCAATGCTATACGAACCAACCGAACAAGCATTAATCGTAGAAAG
>JAYVGH010000059.1:0-33460 GCA_043772435.1 Bacteroidota bacterium | reverse complement strand
CTCGCCCTGCCTCACGCACATCAAAAGCAATAGAGTTAGCACGCCGAGTACTTGTAGTATTTAAATTAATATTATAGGCTACTAAAAAATCACGAGCGCCAATAACAGTAGCTCCTCGTTTTATATCGTATTCTGCCGGACCAAAATCGGGTTTCCACTCGGGCAATTTTATTTTCTTAAAAAAACCCTCATACTCTCCGTTTCTAATAACAGAAAGATTACTGCGGGTTTTATTTGCTTGAGCTTCTTCGTATAAATAAATTGGTAAACTTAATTCCTCCCCTACCCGTATGGCTAATTGTTTTGCATATGCAGCCGTTTGCGTCATAGTAATATTAGCAATGGGTATTAGCGGACACACATCTGTAGCACCCATGCGCGGATGCTCGCCTTTGTGTTTGCTCATATCAATTAATTCACCGGCTTTTTTTATTGCTAAAAATGCAGCTTGTATAACGGCTTCCGGATTTCCTACAAAAGTAACAACGGTACGGTTGGTGGCTTTACCCGGGTCTACATTTAAAAGTTTAACTCCTTCAACACTTTCAATTTGATCAGTAATTTGTTTAATAATATTTAAATCATTTCCCTCGCTAAAATTGGGAACACATTCTATAAGTTGTTGCATGGTTAGTTTTGATTAGATAATGTTTTAAGTTTATCAATAAAATATTTGGCGCTTGTGCAGTTAGGGTTTTTAGAAGCATTTAGAATAGAAAAGTTATTTTGTATCATTGCATTTGCTAATTTTCTTTTACTATTTATACCTCGCCCTTTTACTTTTATTTTTAATTAAGGGAAATTATTACCATACTGTAATATTACAAAATTTAGAATTAGCTAAAAATAATTAGTATTTAATTCGTTTTAAAGCTACCACTATTTGCAAAAAATGCAAAACCAAACTATTCAATTGCAAAAAATACAAATAAGCCTATTATTTTTAAGTAAAAAATCATAATTAAGTATTTATTGCAAGTTTTTAAAAATGATTGCAATAATCAATTATAGTAGGGGCTTTGAATGCGGTAATTTTGAACTATAAATTTTAAAAACATAAAAATATGAAAACAACTTTTAAAACAATAACCTCCATTTGTTTAGTAACAATAGGCTTAAACACAACATCACAAACAAAAAAGCAAAGTTTATCGGTTTTAAACATTGATGCAAAAGCCGTAAATGCAGACCCCGTTACCATGGGCAATATGGTACGCATTGAATTGGAAAAGTTAGACACTTTTGATGTGATGGACAGATACGACGTACAATACTTAGTTGAAAAAAATAAAATAAGTATTGTAAACTGTTATGGTAAAACCTGTTTAACCGAAATTGGTGAATTGATAAAATCAGAAAAAATGTTTAGTGGTACGGTTGAACAGCTTGGTAAAACAATTATGATTAGCTATAGATTAATTGATATTAAAGAAAAGAAAATTGAGAAAACATACGTGCACGAGTTTTTGTATTTACCCGAAGAAATTCAAAACATGATAAAATTATCTGTTGCAGATATGTTTGGTAAAAAAATAGACAAAACTTTAATGGATAAACTGAGTAAAAAATACGAATTTGATAATAGCAACAATAACCCTAGCGAAGATAGATTACGCTTAGATGGTCCGAGAATGGGTTGTGTTGCTTATACAGGCGCTTTACAAAACCGTATTGCTGAAAATAAAAACAGTGGGGGATTTGGTGCTTTTCCGGTTATGTTTCAGTTTGGGTATCAGTTCGAAAAACAATATTTAAACGAAGGTAAAGTGCAAGCCTTATTTGAATTTTTACCAATTATTACTGGCTTAGATCAAGGTTATTTTATACCAAGCGTAAGTATTTTACACGGCGTGCGCAGTAATATTAATGGTTGGGAATTTGCCTTTGGACCTACTTTTAATTTAATGCCAATGGCAAAAGGGTATTACGATGCTGATAACAATTGGCAGTTAGAAAGTACCTGGAATAACAATATCGATAATATAAATATTAAAAATCCGTTTCAAATTGAAGAACGTTTAGATAGCCGTGGGATTTATATGTTTCATAGTGCCTTTGTATTGGCTGCTGGGCGAACTTTTAAATCGGGTAAACTAAACATACCCGTAAATGCCTTTATAGTGCCGGGCAAAGACGGTTGGAAATTTGGTGTGAGTTTTGGATTTAATGCTAAGAATGGGTAAATATCATTAATTTATAAACTTAAAAAAGAAAACAAAAAATGAAACATTTAATTTTAAATCAACTTACCGAATTTATTTTTATTCATGTTTTAGCACTAATATTAGGTTTGCTTGTAGTAAAATATAATTGCAAAGTAAATTACACTCGAAAAATAAATCATTTTTTTGTTTGCTACTTTTAACCGACGAGAGGATAGGCCTTTTACTTTAAAATGGTTGTTTACACAATATTTAGCTACTTATTTAGTGGCAATACCTTTTTGGTTAGTGTTTAAAAAACAAAATCACACGGAAGCTATTTTAATAATAATTTTAATTAATGCAATTGGCGATGGACTCGCCGAACCTATTGGCATAAGGTGGGGCAAACATAAATACAGAGTAACTGCAATTTTTACTACTCGTAGTTTACAAGGAAGTGCTTGTGTATTTGTTGTAGCTGTAATTGTAATATTTTTATTTAGAAATAATTTTACAACGCCACAATTTATAATTGCATTAATTGCCGTACCAGCGGTTGCCACTTTGGCCGAAGCAAAATCACCACATACAATGGATAGTCCTTTTATTTTTTTATTTACAAGTATTACACTTTGTGGAGTGTATTTGGTTTAAAAATTATTGCTATGAAAATCAAATCAATTATTATTTTACTATATTTTGTTTCAAACATAAATTCGCAGACAATAAACAATAAATATTTTATTTGTGCCGAATTAAAATATACGCATCAAAAATACAATGGTATTGAATTAGGAGTAGGAATATCAAAATATATTTATAACTTTAATGAAACAACAGAAATTGGAATTTATCCGTCCTGCGAATATAAATTTATAAAAAACAAAAGTATTTTCGCCCCAAAATTTGGTTTGGGAATGGAACAGTATTATCCGAAATTAAAAGGCTTTGGCTACAATTTAAAATTTAGTGGAGCTATTTATGAGCCAACTAAAACAAAAGATTTTAGACTTTTACCCGAAATAGGAATTAATTATTTAGGCATTATAAATTTAAATTATTCGTATTCAATTCCTTTAAATACTAAAACTGTTTCTGAAATTGGAAATCATTTAATTACGGTAAGTTTTATTTGGAATTTTGAACGTAATTTTTTGAATTTTACAGACGTATTTGGTTTTTGGTAATCACATTCTAGAAATAAAATTTTTATCAAAAACCCATTCAAAACCCAAAAAAATAACTATATTTGTTAAAATTATTTTAAATATCAATGATTAGTGTTTTAATAGCCGATAAAAATTTTTTAAGCCGAATTGGTTTAGAACTTTTAGTAGGCGAATTAAAAGGTTTTGATTTAGTGCCAAGTGTTTGTGGCGATAAACAAAGTTTAATCAGCCAATTACAACTTAGTAAACCTAATTTATTAATTTCCGATTTTACATCTTTAGGCATTAGTATTGATGAGTTAAAAACTCTTTCAAAAAAATACAATAAAACAAAATTTTTAATTATTACTGAGCTCTTATCAAAAACAGAACTTACTAACATATTAAAAACTGATATTACTTCTTATCTTTTAAAAGATTGCGATAAAGCGGAAATTTTAGAAGCCATTAATTCTACCATTAAAAACGAAAAATTTATTTGTGGTAAAATTGTTTCTTATTTAACTTCTGAAGCAGAAATTAATACTACTAACACTTTTATTAAATCGTTAAACTGCGATGGCATTGGCGTAACAGAACGAGAAATTGATGTTATAAGAGGCATTGCCGAAGGTTTAAGTAATAAGCTAATTGCCGATAAATTATCGTTAAGTACACATACGGTAAATACACACCGTAAAAATATAATGAGCAAATTAGGCGTGTGTAATACCGCCGGCATTGTAATGTTTGCGGTAAAAAACCAATTACTGAAAACTAATTTTAGCCTGCATTAGTCTTACGTCACAACATTCTTGTCAGTTCGAGTAGAAAATTCTGCTTTTTACAATTTTTGTATCGAGAACTGCACATTAAAGACTTCTCGATACGCCCTTTTAAACAAACTATATCTAATCGAAGAGACAATATTCTTTTACTTAAAAAAATCATTTAACGGATTACTGATACAGCCATTGGGTTGATTAATTTGCAAAAGTTCGCAAATGGTTGGTGCTATTTGCGTAATACCAATATAATTATACGAAAAACCTTTTTTAATGCCGTTACCGTAAAACAAAACTGGTACGTGAGTATCGTAGTTATATCCTGCACCGTGAGTGGTACCTTTTTCCGAAAAATCCATCCAAGCAACATTATAAATAAAACAAACATTACCACTTAACTTGTGGTTGTATCCATTTTGTAACAAAGCTTTATAATCATTATTTTCATACGAATTGTATTTTAATATTTTTGAAGGGTATGCCTCAGCAATTCCTGTAATTGTAATTAAATAAGAAGATAATTTTTGTTCTACATCATCAATATTTAATTTTAATTCATTTATTTTTTTTTCGTTTAAAAATACTTGTTCGTTACTAATATTAGCCAAGAGGCTAGTATCGCCATAATTAAGTTGAAAATATTTTTTTACATCTTTAGCTATAGTTTTTTCTTTTAAATAGCCTGCCGGAATTTTATTGTCAATTAAATGATTGGGTACATCGGCGCCACCATGGTCGGCCGTTAAAAAAATAGTGTAATTATTTTTACCAACTTCCTTATCCAAAGCGTTTAATAATTCTTCTAAATCTTTATCTAATCGTAAATAAATATCTTCTACCTCTACCGAGCGGGGTCCATAACTATGCGCCACAATATCGGTACTTGAAAAACTGATGCAAAACAAATCGCAAATTTCATCTTTACCTAATTGCTCATTTTTTAAACATTCAATGGCTACATCTTTAGTTATTGAATTACCATAGGGTGTAGAGCGTATAATACCTACATTATTTTTTTCTAAATAATTTTTGTAATAATATGGAAAAGTTGGTTTATCTTGTTTGTTTGGAATCTGCTCATAATTATTGTCATCCGCAATAGAACTGGTATAACTTTCGGGGTAATACAATGTTGTCCATCCTTTTTCTAAATATGTTTTTGCTAATTTTTTTTCATTAAATTTTTGTAGCCAATTTGGTAATTGACTAACATACCAACTACTCGAAATAAAATCTCCCGTACTTTCGTCAAACCAAAAAGCACCGTTGGCAGCGTGTCCTGCAGGTAAAATACTACTTCTATCTTTTAAAGCTATGCCAAATACTTTTGCTTTGTTGTTTGAAGTCATTTTTAATTCGTCGCCAATTGTGCTCGTTAATTGGTTTTTTGGTGACATTAGTCCTGCTTTGCCTGTACCACCAATAGTTTTTACTGTTGTATCTTCCGCACAATACATACTTGTTTTTACAGTATTTTTTACAAACCACTCATTAGCAATTATGCCATGTGTGCGTGGGGTTGTGCCTGTGTAAATGCTGCTATGACCTGGTGCTGTAAACGTTGGAATGTAATTATAATGTGCATTTTTAAAATAGTAACCATCGTTAACTAACCGTTTAAAACCACCATTGCCATAGCGGCTCCAGTAACGGTAAATGTAATCGTTGCGCATTTGATCAACCACTATGCCAACTATTAATTTGGGCTTAGCAATTGTAGTTGCAGGTTTAGTTTGACTAAATAAACACACACTAAATGTGAATGCGAAAAAGAAAATTATTTTTTTTAGAGGCATGGATTTTTGGTTTACAAGGTTTTGTTTCAACTACTCTCAACTTTACTATTTTTTTTAAGTTTATTTAGCGATTTTTGTATGGATTTTTCGCTTGGTAATAATGTTTGCTGTATACGTTTGGCGTAATGTATACTATCTAGTATTTCCTTTTGTTTTTCTTCTAAAATGCCTTTTTGTTCTTCTATTTTACGTTGATACTTTAAACCTTCACTCTTAAATGTTTTTATTCCTAAATAAATTAATAACGATGCAAAAAATGTATTTGTATAAGCAAATGCAGACGATATTTTTAAACTTTCAGCATAATAAACGGGCTTAAAATAAACATCAAACACATTTAAAAGAAACGCTAAACAAATAGTCGATATTATTGAATAAAGTAACACCGTTTTTTTATTATCAAACATAATATTTGCTGCTACGGGCATAAACATAAAATATAAATATGTTTTTTGAGTCAAGCCAAATAAAACACTGAAGCCTAACAAAAATAATATACCATAATTTATGACGAAAATATAAGTAAAAAAATAAATACGTTTGTAAATTAAATACATAGCAATTATACAGCATACAAACGAAAAAGTTGTAAGTGCTGTGGCCATGTATATTTTACCCATAATACTTACGAAACTATAAAATATACTTATTAAAAAAATTATGAAGACTGCAGCATTAAATACTTTTAAACGGCTTATTTCGTTTTGAGAAAGCTTAGCATGAATGCCGTTATTAGTTATTTTAGAAAAAAGTTTCAACAAACATATTTTGTTTAAAATATAAATGTACTAAAATTTTTACTTAGCTAATTTAATATGCGCTAAGTGATGTTGGCAGTGCCAGACATACAAACCCAAAAAATCGAACATAAAAAATTATTTTTGGTATTGGGGATGTAAGTAACTTTTATTAAAATCAATTTCTGTAATTGCAATTAAAACAGAAGTTAAACGTTTATGCACACCGTTAATAATTTGTAAACTACTTTCAATAGGTTCTGTTTTGCTATCTGCTAATTCGGCAAATAGTTGTTCGGGATAAGGTTTAATAATTGGTTTATCTTCGCACAGGGATAACTTTAGACGTATTAATGCGTTCATATGACTATCGGCACAATGGTGCACCACTTGGCGTATTGTCCAACCATCTTCTCGATAAGTAGTATTTAATTGAACTTCATTTAAATTTGCAACTTCAGTAATTAATTCATTATAAAAATTTTGAATAATGCTAATTTGTTGTTTTACTTCAACTGCATTGTATTGCGTTGTTGCTATATAATCGCCAATTGGGTAGCTAAGTTTATCAGTTGAGTTTCCATGCATAAATTTAAAACTTTAATTATTTGCTCAAATACAAATTTCGTTCGCTATAAATATTTTGAAAATACTCGTCGTACAAATCATCAATAAAATATATAGCTTCGCCTGTGCTTTTCATTTCAAATTGTGTGTATTTAATTTACAGATTTAAAATTACAATAGTTCCTATCAAAAGGCAACAAGTAATGTATCCAAATATTAGTCCCTTTTCAACACTGCTCTTATTTTTATAATTAGCCCTTAATGTGTAACCATTTTTATATTTTACGGAATTTTCTTTACAACCTATTGGTTGAATAAATCTATTTTTATCAATTTTATTAGTAAAATCCAATCCAATAATTATTCCTGGCAATATGCCAATAGAAGTACCAACGGCTGTTCCAGCAAATAATTTTTTCTTAGGTTTGTAATATTTTTGAGCATCAAAAATGCCTTTCATCATTTCACTTGTATCACTAGAAAATTTAATTGATTTTAATAGCCAATTATTATACTCTTGTACGATAAAATCTTTGCTAATAATTCCGTTTTCTATGTGATAAAATTTCCTGTTTATCATTTTCGAAAGTAAAGTATAATTTTTTGTAAGCAATGATAGTTGTTTACGCCAATGTTTACTATAACGGCCTACTATTTTAGAATTATTTAAAACCAACTCATAATTATAAACATTACTTAAAAATATTTTATTTTTAACAGAAGCTTCATAAAAATTACATAATTGCAAACCTAAACTATCACCATATCCTAACTCTAGAAATATTTTTTTTCCATTACTAAATTGTGTTGTTTTGAAATGCATTTTCTCTCTATATTCGTTATGTTGCATTTGTACCTTTAGAAAAGAAATATTTCTAAAATATTTTGCAGTTAAATAAATTGAATTGCCATAAATAAACTCAGTTTTTGATACATTTCCATTTCTGAATACAATATCAGAAAAATTGATAACAAATTCTTTTATATCTCCTGGAAAAATCTTTTTTATAACATTGCTTGAATCAATCGTAACTAATTCATACTGTAATTCAACTATGCTACAGTAAATAACTTTCGTGTAAACAGTATCATTATTATTACGAACTATATAAGCATTCTTTATAATTTCAATACTTAATACTGAAATATAATTAGCTAAAAAAATAACTATTAAAAGGTGTTTTATCAAGCACACTAATGTTAAGTAAAATTTTACTTACTCAAATACAAATTTCGTTCGCTATAAATATTTTGAAAATACTCGTCGTACAAATCATCAATAAAATATATGGCTTCGCCTGTGCTTTTCATTTCGGGACCAAGCTCTTTTTGTATCTCAGGAAATTTATCATAACTAAATACAGGTACTTTAATGGCATAGCCTTTTTGTTTAGGCTGAAATTTAAAGTCTTTAATTTTTGCACCTAACATAACTTTAGTAGCATAGTTTACGTAAGGCTCGTCGTACGCTTTTGCAATAAATGGTACAGTACGAGATGCACGTGGATTAGCTTCAATAATATAAACAAGTTCGTCTTTTATTGCAAATTGTATGTTTAGTAAACCAACAGTATTAAGCGCCAATGCAATAGTTTTTGTATGCTCTTCCATTTGTTTTAAAACGTTTTCACTTAAATCAAAGGGAGGTAGCACTGCGTAACTATCGCCACTGTGAATACCTGCGGGTTCAATGTGTTCCATCATTCCAATAATGTAAACATCTTCACCATCGCAAATACTATCGCTTTCGGCTTCTATTGCGCCTTCTAAAAAATGATCTAACAATACTTTATTATCGGGTAAATCGTTTAATAGTTTTACAACGTGTTGTTCTAACTCTTGTTCATTAATTACAATTTTCATGCTTTGCCCACCCAACACATAGCTAGGGCGAACTAAAAGCGGAAAGCCTAATTCTTTTGATAAGGTAACCGCTTCTTCGGCATCTTTTATAACTCCAAAGCGAGGGTAAGGAATATTGTTATCTTTTAATAAATTAGAAAATGCACCTCTATCCTCAGCTAAATCAAGAGATTTAAAATCGGTACCAATAATTTTAATACCGTATTTTTCTAACTTCTCGGCTAATTTTAATGCTGTTTGTCCGCCTAACTGAACTATAACGCCTTCGGGTTTCTCGTGTAAAATAATATCGTAAATGTGTTCCCAAAAAACAGGTTCAAAATAAAGTTTATCAGCCGTACTAAAATCGGTACTAACGGTTTCGGGGTTGCAGTTTATCATAATGGTTTCGTAACCACATTCTTTTGCCGCTAATACACCGTGCACGCAACTGTAATCAAACTCAATGCCCTGCCCTATTCTATTTGGTCCGCTTCCTAAAATAACCACCTTCTTTTTATCGCTTCGAACACTTTCGTTTTCATCTTCAAATGTAGAATAGTAATATGGCGTCTTGGCTTCAAATTCAGCCGCGCAAGTATCTACTAATTTATAAACACGTTTTATACCTAAATCATTCCTCCGCTTGTAAACTTCACTTTCTAAGCATTTTAATAAATGAGCAATTTGCCTGTCTGCATAGCCTTTTTGTTTGGCTTCGTATAATAAATCTTTACTAACGGTTTGCAGATTGTGAGTACTAATTTCATTTTCTAACGCAATTAATTCTTCAATCTGGTGTAAAAACCATTTATCTATTCTGGTTAATTTTTGTATTGTTTTTATTGAGATACCCATTTTCATAGCATCGTAAATCATAAACAAACGATTCCAGCTCGGGCGTTCTAAAGCTCTCAGTAATTCCGCTTGGTCGGTAATTTCTCTACCATCAGCGCCTAAGCCATTCCGTTTTATCTCTAAACTCTGGCAGGCTTTTTGTAATGCTTCCTGAAAGCATCGCCCAATGCCCATTACCTCACCTACTGATTTCATTTGAAAGCCTAACTCGCGGTTACAGCCTTTAAATTTATCAAAATTCCAACGTGGTATTTTTACAATCACATAATCTAAAGTCGGTTCAAAATAAGCGGATGTTGATTTTGTAATTTGATTTATTAATTCATCTAAATGATAGCCAATGGCTAATTTACTGGCAATGCGTGCAATTGGGTAACCGGTGGCTTTACTTGCTAATGCTGATGAGCGCGATACTCGCGGATTAATTTCAATAGCAATAATTTTTTCTTCATCATCATCGCTTACTGCAAATTGTACATTACAGCCTCCTGCAAAGTTACCAATACTGCGCATCATTTTAATAGCCATGGTACGCATTTTTTGATAAGTCGTATCGCTCAACGTCATCGCAGGCGCAACGGTAATGCTATCACCGGTGTGCACGCCCATAGGGTCAAAATTTTCTATCGAGCAAATAATGGCAACATTATCGTTTTTATCGCGTAATAATTCTAATTCATATTCTTTCCAACCCAAAACGGCTTTATCAATTAATACCTCATGTATGGGCGAAGTTTGCAAACCACGATTTAAAAGCGCATCGAAATTTTCTTTTTCGTAAACTACGCTACCGCCGCTTCCACCAAGTGTAAACGATGGGCGAATAACCAACGGAAATCCAAACTCTTGAGCAACTCCTTTACCTTCTAAAAAACTTTTTGCAATTTTACTGGGAGCCATAGCTATACCAATTTCGTTCATGCGTATGCGAAATAAATCTCGGTCTTCGGTAACTTTAATGGCATCAATATCTACACCAATCATTTTTACATTGTACTTTTTCCAAATACCTAAATCGTGACACTTTAATGCAAGGTTTAAGGCGGTTTGGCCGCCCATAGTGGGAAGTACGGCATCAATCTTACGCTCTTCTAAAATTTTAATAATAGATTTAACTTCTAAAGGCAGCAAATAAATATTATCGGCTGTTACTTTATCAGTCATAATAGTGGCAGGATTGGAGTTGATAAGCGAAACTTCAATTCCTTCTTCTCGCAGGCTTTTAGAGGCTTGCGAGCCACTGTAATCGAATTCGCAGGCTTGCCCAATAACAATAGGTCCGGAACCAATAATTAAAACGTGTTTTAAAGAAGCATCTTTTGGCATAAATTGTAAAAATAAAATTTAGCAAAGGTAGGATGCTAAATAGATTAACACAAAAAAGATATTGACGAGATATTAAAAAAATTACTGTTTTATAATTTTTTTGGTTGAAACTGAATTGCTTTGATAAATTTTTAATTCATAAATGCCCGATTTATAATTTTTTAAACTAAAATTTGTATTATTTGATTTTTGAGTAATAATAAGTTTACCAAAATTATCGTAAAGTTCAATAAAATCAATAGACGTATTGTTATTTGTTGAAATTTTAAAATCATTTGCGCTAGGATTTGGATAAACATTAATTTGTGCCGATTCGCTTTCTAACAGCGTAATGCTGGTAACACTACCTGTTGATGCTTTTAAACGTGAAAACCAAATGTCAAGTGAACCGTCTCGGGTTGTACCCCATACGGTATTTAAAGTGTCGTTTTTTAATGCCACACACATAAAATCATTTCCTCTTTGTTCTAAAACTGTATGATGCGGCACACTTAAATCACTTATAACAAAATTAGGTGTAAACGATGTTGAACCATTTGCTCTAAAAGCTCCGAATATTTCGGTTGGTCTTGCATAACCTGCTCCGGAACCATTTCGTCTATCACGCCAAGTAACCACCAAATCGCCGTTTGTATCAAAATCAGCCCAAACCAAATCTTGCATTTTACCATTTGATATGGCATCATCATTTATACGTTTAACTGCAGACCAGATAGTGCCTCCATTAAAGGTTTCTGTCATTAAAATATCCAAATCGCTATAAGTATATTCTCCTACAAAAAATGCGGCATAGTGACTGCTATTTAAAGGATTAACTAACAGTTGATAACCTGCTTTTGAACTATCGTTGGCCACAGATGTTGTAGTAATAGTAATAACTGTTTTGTAATTAAATGTGCCTCCTCCGTTACTACTACTTGCTAATATAAATTGTGGCAATATATTTTGCGACGATACGTAGCTTGGGTAAATTGCCAATATTGTATTACCCAAAATTGCGGGGGCAACCATTGGTGAAGCAATTGAATTACCCACTAAATAATTTGTGGTATCTAAATAACGCCAAAAACTCCACGTTATACCTCCGTTACTAGATGAAATAAAATAAGGGCGATTCGGCGGCAAAACCCAAGGAGCAGGCTTAGTAGTAACATACAAGTTATTTCCTGTATTATCAACAACTAACCAAGGTCTATCTAAAGGGCGTTTACTACCATCAGCATAAGCGTCAATTACTTTTACAGGTGCACTAAAACTTAAGCCTCCGTTGGTAGAATTTACTATCCAAACTCCACCCGAATCCGGGCTTTGACGATAATCTATATAACTTAAAAATAATTTTCCTGTTGAAGCAAAAGCCATTGATACATCGGCCGATTTAAAATTTGGAGACATATGTGGCAAATTAATAGCACTTGTCCATGTAAGTCCACTATTAAAGGTGCTTTTTACTTTTATAGTTAGCCCACTTCCGTTACCAAACACATAGCCCATCCAAGCTACTACCATATTTTTTGGGTTGGTAGGGTTTATTACTAAATAAGGCTCGCCTTCAAAAACTGCCAAATTGCTTAAATTTACATTTTGAGATTTAACGTTGTAAAAAGAAACAATAATTGTAAGAAGTAATAGTTTTTTCATAATTTTAAATTAGACTGCAAAATACGGTGAAGGTTTAAATTATTTTTTTCTTTCTTCCAATAGTTTAGAATTTCTACTAATAAGATACAAAGCAAATACCTTTCATTTTTTTCGATTTCGTTTATTATAAAACGCATTAAAAAAGGGAATTTTTTAATTTACATTCTACAAACATCAATGTAACGAATAGCATAAATATATAAGAATGACTTTTTAAGGGATTAATTTGTGTTTTTACTAGTTTTTGAAAAATTTGTGCCCAATCCTTTTTGTTGTTCATTATACCAATCTGTAGCTTTTAAAATGTCACTTAAAGCATCTTCATAAATATTTATTTTTTATTTAAGCATTACAATTTTAAAGTTATTGAAACAGTGTCCCAATCCTAAATTCTACTTGTATTTTGATTAGCTTTTTTAATTCTATCTAATACTAATTTTTGATGCTTAATAGGAAGATAGGAGTTTACATCCCAAATTACTTCGGTGATAATTGTTTTAAAATATCAACCAATTGCTTAAAACTTAAATTTACATTTAATTATAAACCGTTTATATTCAAAATATATTGTAATTCAAAAATATTAAAAAAATCTCTAAAAATTCATATATTTGTACGAATTTTAACACCTAAAATTCCCAAAATGGCTTCCAATTTTTTAGCGAATAAGTTTGTTGCCGAGGGGCTAACATACGACGATGTTTTATTAGTTCCCGATTACTCTGAAATACTTCCTCGCGACGCAAATTTATCATCTTACTTTACAAAAACTATAGTATTAAACTCGCCAATAGTTTCGGCAGCAATGGATACTGTTACTGAACATAAATTAGCTATTGCCATTGCACAAGAGGGCGGCATTGGCGTGCTACATAAAAATATGAGTATTGAAGACCAAGCCGCACAAGTGCGTAAAGTAAAACGTAGCGAAAGTGGTATAATTACTGACCCTGTAACTCTTAGTGGTACTGCAATTATACAAGATGCGCTTAACCTTATGGCTGAACATAAAATTGGCGGAATACCGGTTGTAGATAAAAATAAAAAATTATTGGGCATTGTTACAAATAGAGATTTACGTTTTGAGAAAAATTATAAACGCCCAATTATTGAAGTAATGACGCCTAAGAGCGAAGTTATTACTGCGCCACAAGGCATAAATTTAAAACAAGCCGAGGTAGTATTACAAGATCATAAAATTGAAAAATTACCCATTATTGATAAAAGCAACAAATTAGTTGGCTTAATTACTTATAAGGATATAATAAAAATTAAAGTTCGCCCCAATGCTTGTAAGGATGAGCGTGGTCGCTTACGTGTAGCGGCAGCTGTTGGCGTTACCGCAGATACAATGGAGCGCGTAGATGCTCTTGTAGAAGCCGGAGTTGATGCCATAATTATTGATACAGCCCACGGACATAGCAAAGGCGTAATTAATAAATTAAAAGAAGTAAAAAAGAAATATAAAAATTTGCAAGTAATTGTTGGCAATATTGCAACAGGTAAAGCTGCTACCGACTTAATAAAAGCCGGTGCAGATGGCGTAAAAGTAGGTATTGGTCCGGGCTCTATTTGTACTACTCGTATTATTGCAGGCGTGGGTGTTCCGCAACTTACTGCCATTTTAGAAGTAGCTAATGCCCTACAAGGCACCGGCGTTCCCTTAATTGCAGATGGCGGTATTCGTTTTACGGGCGATGTTGTAAAAGCATTAGCGGCCGGAGCAGGCACTGTAATGATGGGTGGTATGTTTGCCGGAACAGAAGAAAGTCCGGGTGAAACAATAATTTTTGAAGGACGTAAATTTAAATCATACCGAGGCATGGGTAGTTTAGAAGCCATGCAAAAAGGTAGTAAAGACCGCTATTTTCAGGATGCTGAAGATGATATTAAAAAACTTGTGCCGGAAGGTATTAGCGGCAGGGTACCGTTTAAAGGTAGCTTAGCAGAGATAATGTACCAAATAATGGGCGGACTTAGAGCAGGCATGGGCTACTGCGGTGCAAAAGATATTAAAGCCTTACAACAAGCAAAGTTTATAAGAATTACCGCGGCAGGTGTTAAAGAAAGCCATCCGCACGATGTTGTTATTACTAGGGAAGCGCCGAACTATTCAAGATAAATTAAAAATTAAAAATGCAAAATTAAAAATTGTAATAGACGATTTTATCTTTAATCTATAATTTTTAATATTTAATCCCTAAAATATGATACTACCAATTGTACTATACGGCGACCCGGTGCTAAGAAAAATAGCAGAACCCATTGATAAAAATTTTGATGGTTTAGGGCAATTAATTAAGAATATGTTTGACACTATGAACAATGCGCGTGGCGTGGGCTTAGCTGCACCGCAAATTGGTAAAAGCATACGTTTGTTTATTGTAGATACCAGCCCTTTTGCTGAAAGCGACGACGATGATGAAGACGATGATGAATTTACGCCTGAACAAAAAAAACAATTAATTGCCTTTAAAAAAATATTTATTAATGCAAAATTATTAGACGAAGACGGTGATGAATGGAAGTTTAACGAAGGCTGTTTAAGTATTCCAAAAGTTAGAGAAGATGTAAGCAGAAAACCAACAATTAAAATTGAGTATTACGACGAGCACTTTAAAAAACATACCGAAAAATACGATGGTGTTATAGCCCGAGTTATACAACACGAGTACGACCATATTGAAGGCAAATTATTTACCGATATTATTAGCCCATTTAAACGCAAATTAATTGCCGGAAAGTTAGCCGATATTAGCAAAGGTAAAATAAATGCCGACTATAAAACACGAGTATACCGCCCTAAAAAGTAAAATTAAACACATCATGAAAAATTTATATGATAAAAATCAACAATATATTTAGCGGTACTATAGTACTACTGCTTTTTTTAAATTGTGATATCAATGTTGAAACTATAAAATTAAATAAAGTTGCTATTTCTCAAAATTTTGAAATAGGTAAAAAATACTTATACGAGATTCAACGTGAAAAAATCGATTCAAGAAAACCTGGGTCTGAAAAAATTAAAAGCTTTACTGAAGTTGAATTTAAAATATTAGCTCAAAAAAAATTATTTAAAGAATGTTCTTGGAAATACGGCACAACTAAAATTAATGGTGTTAATGCAGACCAAATAGACGAACAAACCAAAAAAATGATAAACATATATAAAGGGCTTGAAGTGAAGTTTTTAATTGATAAAGATGGAGTAATTCAAGAAATTACGAATTTTGAAGAATGTAAATTGATATTAGAAACTTGTTTTGATGAAATGATTAAAATAATGATTAGTAGTTCGCAAACTAAGATAACCCAAGAAAAGGTAAGTAATATAAAAAAATCATTTAAATCTACTTATGAAAGTTCTGAAGTTTTAATTTCCACCTACTGTCCCGAATTGACAGTTTTTTTTACCATATTTGGCGAAAGTTTTAAGCCAGATTCTTTATACATTTCACATTCCGATTTACCAAACCCTTTTGGTGGGCGAAGTTTTCCTACTAATATAACTACTAAAATAGATACAGTTACTGATAATTTCGTTTTAATAAAATCCAATCAAATAATTCCAACAACTGAACTAAATTCAATTATGAAAGAAACTATTGAAAAAATTTCTACGTTATCTGATAAACCTGTAAATGGGTCGAAAATTCCAAAATTTAATTTAATTATAAACTCAACATATAATTTCAATCATAAAAAAAACATTTTAGAACAAGTTTATTCGGAAAAATTAATTGAGTCAGATGGAGTAAAACAAAAACAAACAATTAGAGTTATTTTAAAAAATTAATTAAATGAAATCGATTTTTTGTATTTTAATCTTTTTGAGTTTTATTAGTTGTAATAACAATACAACAATTAAAACCGATTCTATTCAAACAACTAATAATTTATCTCCAAAAACGGATAGCTTAACTCCAAAAACTAATATTAATTATTTAGCCGATTGTAAAAATTACTATTCCGAAGCTAAAAAATTAGACAGTATTTTATTAAGAGAATTAGACCTTAACACCACCCTTGCCAATAAAGCAATTAAAGCCTTTACCAATTTTGCTTATTATTGCCAAAACGATACCATGAGCCCCATTTATTTAATTAAAACTGCGCAAGTTGCCAGAGCAATAAACAATTCGCCACAAGCCAAAATTGTTTTGGATAAATGCATTAACGACTATCCAACTTTTAAAAATCGTGCCGCCGCGTTATTTTTATTAGCACAAATTTACGATGACCCCGGGGCTTTAAATAGCGAAACTGAAGCACAAAAAATTTACCAAAAAATAATTGATGAACACCCAAAAAGTGATTGGGCAAAAAGTGCTAAGGGTGCGCTTACTTTTATTGGTAAATCGGATGCTCAAATAATGGAAGAGTTGAAGAAGAAACATTAAACATGACAAAAAAACTTCCCACCATTGGTATCCTAGGCGCTATTGGCGTTACCTTAGGCGCATTGGGTGCGCATACTTTAAAAACTAAAATTACACCTGATTTACTACACGGTTTTGAAACCGCTGTTACCTACCATATGTACCATTTATTAGCTATGTTGGCGGTTGTAATTTTAAATCAAACTTATAAACACAAATATTTAAAGTGGGCGTTTAATTTTTTTTTATGGGGCATTGTTTGTTTTAGCGGGTCGTTATATTTATTGTGCACACGCAGTTTGTTTAATGCCGACTGGTTAAAATTTTTAGGCCCTATAACGCCCATTGGCGGAATTTTATTTATTACAGGTTGGTTGTTTTTGGCTTTTTCGGTGGTTAAAAAAACAACATAAAGTTAATGAGAAATAGAATTACGCATTTAAAACTCAGCCACTAGTTGCATTAATTTGAACTAACATAATTTGTTATTTCACTAATTTTTAAAAAAATTAGTGCCATGTTTGAGAAATTAGTGGCTTAAAAAAATTGCAGAAAATTTTTGGTATATTATTTGCACTACCAACAATAATTAGCATATTTACACATAAAAAAATTATTACATGAAAAATACAATCATACTATTAAGCAGCGTTGTTTTTTTTAGCATTGCTTCTTGTAAAACAAAAGCTAAAACACAAACTACCGATTCTACTGCCAAAGAGGTTACAAAAACTTGTGCAGCAACCGTAATTTTCGCTAGCAAAGGCAGCGGTATTGATGCCCCTAGCTACGATGGTGTTAAAGCATTAATTAAATCTAAAAAATTAAAATTTACCGAAAAGCGTGTTGGTAAAGAAGGCGAAACGGAGTTATGTTTACCATTAACTGAATTAAAAGGTTCAGAAAAAACAGATTTTATAAATCAGTTGAAAAAATTTGAAAATTCAGATAAATTAGTCTCAGTATCAACTAGTTAATTATAAAAATTTACATTATAAATTGTGTATAAAACGGGCATTACTGTCCGTTTTTTTTTGTACTTTTGACCCCACTAACTAATACGTATTTTTTAATGAACGAAATTGGATTAAGAGCAGAAGATGCTTCAGTTGCTCAATTAGGGCTTGCAAATGTAGATATGGCAAATTGGAATCTTTACCCTAGCGAATTGGTAGAAGATTGCATCGTTTTAAATCAAGGTAATTTAACAGATAGCGGCGCTTTAGCCATTGATACCGGTGAATTTACAGGCCGTTCGCCAAAAGATAAATTTGTAGTTTATGATGATTACACAAAAGATACAGTTTGGTGGGGCGATGTAAACAACCGTTTTGAAACTGATAAATTTGATAACTTATATAACAGAATGACCGCCTATTTGGGTGGAAAAGAAATTTGGGTGCGTGATGCTTACGTGTGTGCCGACCCAACATATCGCTTAAATATTCGTGTAGTAAATGAATATCCGTGGAGTAATTTATTTGCCTATAATTTATTTTTACGTCCAACTACCGAAGAGTTAAAAACCTTTAAACACGATTGGACAATTATAAACGCCCCTGGTTTTAAAGCCGATCCAAAAATTGATGGCACCCGTCAGCATAATTTTGCTGTAATTAACTTTACTAAAAAAGTAATTTTAATTGGTGGCACAGGTTACACAGGCGAAATTAAAAAAGGAATTTTTGCAGTTTTAAATTATATTTTACCACAGGAGAAAAAAGTATTAAGTATGCATTGTAGTGCCAACATTGGTAAAGATGGCGATACTGCAATATTTTTTGGATTATCTGGCACCGGTAAAACCACTTTAAGTGCTGACCCAAACCGTAAACTTATTGGCGATGACGAACATGGTTGGAGCGACAAAGGTGTGTTTAATTTTGAAGGCGGCTGCTACGCTAAATGTGTTGATTTAACTGCCGAAAAAGAACCGCAAATTTTTAATGCCATTAAATTTGGTTCACTACTAGAAAATATTGAGTATGTTGATGGCACTACAACAGTTGATTATGCAAACGTTAGTAAAACCGAAAATACGCGTGTAAGTTACCCTTCAAATTACATTGACAATGCCGTAACACCTGCTGTGGGTGATATTCCAAAAAATATTTTCTTTTTAACTTGCGATGCATTTGGTGTATTACCGCCTATTAGTAAATTAACGCCTGGGCAAGCCATGTACCATTTTATTAGCGGTTATACAGCTAAAGTTGCAGGTACCGAAATGGGTATTACCGAACCTACTACTACCTTTAGCGCTTGTTTTGGTAAAGCTTTTTTACCCTTACATCCAACAAAATACGCCGAATTATTAGGCGAAAAATTAAAGAAAAATAAAGTAAACGTGTGGTTACTAAACACCGGCTGGGTGGGCGGTAGCTATGGTGTTGGTAGCCGTATAAAATTAAATTACACTCGTGCTTTAATTACTGCCGCTTTAACAGGAGAATTAGACAAAGTTGAGTTTGGTAAAACACCTTATTTTGGTTTACATTTTCCTAAAAGTTGCCCAAACATTCCAACCGAAATTTTAGAACCACAAAATGCTTGGAAAGATAAAAATGCATTTAAACAAACTGCACAAAACTTAGCTTCGCAATTTGTAAAAAACTTTGAACAATATGCCAATGCCGCAAATGAAGAAATTTTAGCTGCTGCCCCAAGAGTTGAGGTTACGGTTTAAGAAACTTTAATTATTTACTAAACAAAACCGAATTTATAAAAAACTATAAATTCGGTTTTTACTTTCCGCGCTATTTTTATTATCGAGTATTATTAATTAATTTTAATATCTAATACTATGAAACTACTTTCTAAATTTAAAAAACATATTAGTGTATTAATAATTGCAATAGCTATTTTTATTGGTACTGCCTATACACCCGATTATTTTGAAATAAGTAAAAACTTAGATATTTTTAATTCTATCTATCGCGAATTAAATATTGCATACGTTGATGATACAAAACCCGGACAGTTAATGAAAACAGGAATTGATGCTATGTTAAATTCGTTAGACCCATACACCGTTTATTACACCGAAAATGATATTGAAGATTATAAATTTTTAAGCACCGGCGAGTATGGTGGCATAGGTACTGAAGTTTACGATATTGATGGAAAAATGATTGTTTCTGATCCATTTGAAGGCTATCCTGCTTTTAAAGCCGGGTTAAGAAGTGGTGACCAAATTGTAGGTGTAAACAATATTAATGTTGAAAGCAAACGCAGCGACGAAATTAGAAGTCTTTTAAAAGGCCAAGCAGGTACGCCTATAAAATTAAAGATTTTAAAGGCAGGGCAAAAAACTCCAATTGATGTGGATTTAACTCGCGAGGAAATTAAAACAAAGTCTGTTCCATATTTTGGAATGCTAACAAATAATGAAACAGGCTATATTAAACTTACTCAATTTACCGATAATTGCAGTGGCGAAGTAAGAGAAGCATTATTAAATTTAAAAAGCAAAGGGTGTAAAAATATAATTTTAGATTTACGCGGAAACTTGGGTGGTTTGCTGCATGAGGCGGTAAACATTGTAAATTTTTTTATAGATAAAGGTCAGGAAGTTGTTTTTACAAAAGGTAAAGTACCTGAATGGGATAAAATATATTTGGCTGTTAACAATCCTATCGATACTCAAATTCCATTAATTGTTTTGGTAGATGAAAATTCCGCCTCTGCTTCTGAAATTGTTAGTGGTGCTTTACAAGATTTAGATAGAGCCTTAATAGTAGGCAAACGTACATTTGGTAAGGGTTTAGTGCAACAAACACGCGATTTAGTGTATAATGCAAAAATAAAAATTACAGTTGCAAAATATTACATTCCAAGTGGCAGATGTGTTCAGGCGCTTGATTACAGTTTAAAAGACGAAGAAGGACGTGTAGAAAAAGTACCCGATAGTTTAATTACTGCTTTTAAAACAAAAAGCGGAAGAGTTGTTTACGATGGTGCTGGTATAATGCCCGACATTAAAACTATTGACGATAGCTATAGCATGGCTCTGTTAAGTTTAATAAACAAAAATTTTATTTTTAACTATGCTACGGATTATAATTTAAAACACACACAAATTAAAGAGGTAAAAGATTTTAATTTATCTGATGCTGAATACTCTGATTTTATTAATTACCTAAGTAACAAAAATTATAATTATAAAATTAGAACTGAAGTTGATTTAGATGATCTTAAAAAAAATGCGATCGACGAAAAATATTACGATGGACTAAAATCAGAATTTGACGCGCTGGTTGCAAAAATAATAGCTAATAAAAAAGAAGATTTAGTAAAACATAAAACCGAAATAAAAAAATATTTAGAGGGCGAAATAGTTTCGCGTTATTATTATCAAAAAGGCAGAATAGAATTTAGTTTAAAACACGATGATGATATTGCAGAAGCCCAACGTTTACTAACTGATAATAATAAAATAAAAATAATATTAACGACATCCGAAAAAGCTACTAAACCTTTTAATATTAAAAAGAAATTTTAAATTGAACTTAGTTACAGGCGCCACAGGTATTTTAGGAAGCACAGTTGTTTTAAATTTACTACAACATAATTTACCCGTTATTGCATGCAAACAAAAAACAAGTGATTTAAAAAAAGTTGAGAAATTATTTTCGTATTACACTGCCGATTATAAAAATTTATTTTCTAAAATAAAATGGGTAGATGTAGATGTTTGCGATATCTTTTCTATTGAAGACGCGTTAAATGAAGTTAATACCGTTTATCATTGCGCCGGCTTTGTTTCCTTTAATAAAAATGACAAACAAAAACTATTTAATGTAAATGAAAAAGGTACAGCAAATGTTGTAAATGCTTGTTTACATAAAAAAATAAATGCTTTGTGCCATGTAAGCTCAATAGCAACCATTAATAATTTAGATTATAAACATACGCTAAACGAAACTGTTTTTTGGAAAACTAGTGGTAAGGAAAGTGACTACGCCATTAGTAAATACAATGGCGAGCGAGAGGTTTGGCGCGGAATTGAAGAAGGTTTAAATGCTGTAATAATAAATCCGGGAGTAATTTTATCACCGGGTTTTTGGGAACAAAGCAGTTCTGTTTTATTTTCAACCTGTTTTAAAGGGAATAAATATTACACCTCGGGTAATGCCGGTTATGTTTGTGCTACGGATGTTGCCGAAGTTATGATTCAATTAATAAACAAAGGCTTGTTTGCAAACCGCTATATCGTAATTGAAAATAATTATAGTATACAAAGTATATTAAATACTATACAAACCGAATTTAAAAAGCCAATTCCAACCATAAAGGCAACAAAATTTTTATTAAATCTTGGTCGGCTTTCTGATAAGTTTTTATCGATCTTAAAAAATAAACCGCCTATAATTACTAAAAGTTTAATAGAGGCAGCATTAAATACCCAAACATTTTCCAATGGTAAAATTTTAAACGATTTAGACTATAAATTCACACCTGTTGACCAAGTATGTAGCCAAATTTGCCTCCAATATTTAAAGGATAAAGAAGCAAAAATATAACTAATTAATTTTCAGCCAATTAAAATAAAATTTCATCGATAATATTTTGCATTTTATAAGTTATTTATTTACTTTAGTCTATTATTTTTAAAATTTAACAATTAAGTATGCACATAGCAATTGCGGGAAACATTGGGTCGGGAAAAACCACTTTAACATCATTATTAGCGAAGCATTATAAGTGGCATGCGCATTATGAAGATGCAGATGACAACCCCTATCTTAATGACTTTTATGAAGATATGCAAAGATGGTCGTTTAATTTGCAGGTTTATTTTTTAAATAATCGTTTTAATCAAATTTTAGAAATTCGTAAAGGAAAACACACCGTAGTTCAAGACAGAACCATATACGAGGATGCTTATATTTTTGCGCCCAATTTACATGCAATGGGTTTAATGACTTCGCGCGATTACGATAATTATTTTAATTTATTTAAATTAATGGATGGCTTAGTTAAAGCTCCCGATTTAATTATTTACTTAAGAGCAAGTGTTCCAACATTGGTTAAACAAATACAAAAACGCGGTCGTGATTACGAAAATAGTATTCGTTTAGATTATTTAAAACGTTTAAACGAACGCTACGAAGCTTGGAGTTCATCTTACGAAAGTGGAAAAATATTAGTAGTAGATGTTGATGATATTAATTTTAGTGAAAGTAAAGAGGACTTAGGTAAAGTACTACGTATGATTGACGCACAACTAAACGGATTATTTAAATAGTGAGCATAACGCTAAATAAAGAAGACCCATTTTTTGATTTGCATTTCGAAAAACAAATCGAAACTGTTAATGCTACAGGTGAATTAACTTTGGCGTATGATGGCGTTTTAAATACCGAAACAATTTCTAAATTAGAAAGTACTATTGAAGAAAAAATACTGGAAAATAATTTACCGAAAATGGTGGTTAAAAAAGTATTTTTTATTTGTGTAGAATCTTTACAAAACATGCTAATACATGGGCATAAAGATGATGCGGGAGCACAACACAATTTTTTTATTTTATATATTACCAATAAATCTGTAAAAATTACTACAGCTAATTTAATTACAAATAGTTCTATCCCAAAACTTACGAGCGATATCAATAGAATAAATTCGTTTACCGATCCGGCAGCTTTAAAAGCTTATTATTTAGAACACTTAGAAAATAATGAACTAAGTGATAAAGGGGGCGCAGGTTTAGGTTTTATTACCATTGCCATGAAAAGTGGAAATAAATTGGCTGTTCAGTTTAATGAAATAAATGAAAAACGCTCGTTATTTTTATTAGAAATAACTATTAATATAGAATAAGCGCAAATGGCGCAAACAAAAGCCCCAACAGTTTTATTTTTAGCTTCTTGGTATCCAACACCAATTAATAAAAGTCACGGTATTTTTATTAAAAACCACGCTTTAGCGTTAAGTAAATTTATAAATGTAGTAATAGTATATGCTTACTCTAACTCACAAGCTAATAGTACAAAATTATATAACAATACAATAAATCAAAATTTTATCGAATACATAGTCGAATACAAAAAAGTAAATTCATGTATTCCCATATTATCTCAATTACAAAAATTTTTGCGTTTAAAAAACGCGTATAAATTACTTTTAAAAACACTCATCATACATAAAATTAACATTACAGCTATACAATTAAATGTAATTTTTCCGGTAGCATTGTATTTTTACATTTTCAAAAAATATTATAAAGTAAAACATACAATAATAGAACACTGGAGTGGTTATTTACCCGAAGACGGTAACTACAAAGGTTTGTTAGCAACATACTTTACAAGAAAAGCATTTATAAATGTTTCAAAAATATTTTACGTTTCCGAAAAACAAAAACAGGCCATGCAACAACATGGGCTTAAAGGAAATTACCAGTTAATTTACAATGTAGTTAATACAACTATTTTTAATTATAATAAAAGCCTTAAAACACCTTCTCACATGCTTTTACATGTATCCACTTTAGATAAAGAACAAAAAAATATTTTAGGAACTTTAAATACTTTAAAAAATTTACAGAATTTGAATTATGTGTTCGATTTTGTTTTTGTGGGTGGAGACATTGATGCTAAAAATTATTTCGAACAAAAAGCTAAAGAATTAAATATAAAAAACATTTTATTTGTAGGTCATAAAACACAACAACAAATTGCCGAATTAATGCAACAAGCACACGCATTAATTTTATTTAGTAATTACGAAAATATGCCGGTGGTTGTGTTAGAAGCATTAGCGTGTGGCCTACCTGTATTTGCAAGTAATGTAGGGCAATTACCTTGTTTTATAAATGATGATTTTGGGAGATTGGTAGATGTTGGGAACGAAGAACAATTAACCAAACAGTTACAATTTTTTTTAGACGGGAAATTAAATTTTAATTCTAAAAAAATGGTTGAATTTATTTTAACTCACGCCACTTATGATATTGTAGGCAAACAATTAGCTGATGAGTACATTAATTTAACTAACTCCAATTAATTTCTTTTTTTAAAAGCGAAAGTGTTTTTTCTTCATCGCTATTTTTTTCGGGTTTAAAATCATATTCCCAACTGGCAAATTTAGGCAAACTCATTAAAATACTTTCTACCCTACCATTGGTTTGCAAGCCAAATTGTGTGCCTTTATCGTAAACTAAATTAAATTCTACATAACGCCCTCTGCGAAGCAACTGCCATTGTTTATTTTTTTCAGTAAAATTTTTATCTTTATTTCTTTTTATAAGTTCTTTATAAATTGGTGCAAAGCCCTCTCCAACATTTTTCCAAAAATTAAAATTTTGTTCAAAGCTCATTTCTGAATCTGCATTTAATCTGTCGAAAAAAATACCGCCTATGCCACGTGTTTCTTTTCTATGAGGAATATAAAAGTAATCATCAGCCCATTTTTTAAATTTTTCATAATATGTTGGGTGATGTTTATCACAGATTTTTTTTAACTCATTGTGAAAAAATTTTGCATCACCGTCAATTACGTAATGTGGCGTTAAATCTATGCCGCCACCTAACCATTTAGTACCGTTATCCATTTCAAAATAACGTATATTCATATGAATAATAGGAACCATAGGGCTTTGTGGGTGGATAACAATAGAAACACCTGTGGCATAAAATTGTAGCTTTTCTGAGTTAGCAATTACGCTATGTTCTTTTTCTCTAAGTAAAAAATCAGGGGTATCGCCATGCACAGCGCTATACAAAACCCCTCCTTTTTCAATTATTGTTCCATTATTAATTATTTTGGTAATTCCGCCGCCGCCTTCTTCCCTACTCCAATTTTCATGTGTAAATTTTTTTGAAACATCTGCTTCTTCTAGCGCCTTGCAAATTGTAGTTTGTAATTGTTGTAACCAATCAGAAATATATTTTTTTGTTATTTCCATTCGGTTTTATACAATTGGTAATTATTGTAATTAAAAATATACACCCCCCTGTTATCAAATCCTGTTGTAGCATCCGGACGGGTAAATTTAAAGCGCATGTAATTTGTTTCGTTAGTTAAATTGTTTAAATCATATATAAAATTTGGTCCTTTATTTTTTAAATTATTTAAATAATAATTGGCAATATCAAATCCAATAAAATAATAGTCGCTAGGATATGTGCCTTGTTGCATTTTATAGGTATCAATAATAGGATTAAATCCGGCTGTATTTATTAAATTGTATTGATATGGAAACGTGTAATGCAATTGATTTAAATACTCTTGATCAATATTATCTGCAACAGTTGTGTTTTGCCATCCGCAAAGTGTTATATCCTTCTTATCGCCATACACTGCTAATTGAGTTGTAAAATCTGTAATAAAAACCTGATTATTACTTAAAGAAACAACTATGTTTTTTACGCCACTTTTATACACTGATTTTACACCTAATAATCCCCTAACAGTTGTAATGGTATCTTTATCCGCTTTACCTAACTGTTTTTGCTTATCGTTATAATATTTTTTAAACGCTTTAACATATGATACTTCTTTAACATCTTTTTCATAAGGCGCCATCAATATTATATTCGCGTTATTGTTAACTAACGAATCGATGCAATAATCTGCAAGGCTTTCTAACAATGTAAATTGTGAAGGATTGATTTTAGATGCGTAAATATTATTATACAACATTTTATTTTGTTGTGTAATGGGCGAAATAATAGGAATATTTAATTCCTTTGCTTTTTGCGATATAACTTTAAAACCATTGGCATACAAGGGTCCGAAGATAAAATCGGTTTGTTTAAATTTGGGATTGTTTGTAATTTGAACTAATTTTAATGAGTCTTTATCATCAATATCATACAGCTCAATATTTACTTCAAAATCTTTAGCTGTTAACGAATCAACGCAGCGTTTAAAGCCTAAATAAAAATCTACTGCCAAGGCGGATACAGGAGGAAAATTAACTTTGTTTTTTACCAATTCATTCAACTCTAAGTTAAGTGTTTGGTCTAATTTAAAAGGCAGAATAAGAGCTATTGTATAACTAGTTTTTTTAGGTTTGTTAATTGTTATTGTAAAACCACTGTCTAGTTTAGTTTCAACTGTTTTAATATTAATGGTTGTTATTTTTGCAGGCTTTGGGTTAATGGCAATTATCTGCCCTTCCATAATACTACTTGTAAAGTTTGGATTAAGAAGCGTAAGTTCTTTTTCGGTTTTATTATACTTTCTTAAAATTGTATAAAGTGTTTCGCCTTTCGCAACTTTATGCCAGTAAAATTTAGTGGTATCAATTTTGCTTGTGTTTATAAATGTATTTAAAACAACAGTATTTGTTTTAGTAACCATAGGTGTTACATCGGTAGATGATGCAAATGGAATTTTTAGTTCTTGTTTAGGTTTTATATTTAATTTTGCTTCGGGATTGTACTTGTAAATATCATCTAAACTAACGGTATACAACTTAGCAATAGAATATAAACTTTGTTTTTTTTCGATACTATGAATGTAAAATTTTTTACCTTCAATAATTTGAATGTTTGTAGACTTTGTTTGTGCAAACGAAATGCATGAAATAACACACATTACACAAAATAAAATGTTTTTATTTATTAATTTAATTATCATTTATTTATAATTTTTAATCTTTAATTTTTAATTAAAAATTATTCCCACTCAATAGTAGCCGGCGGTTTAGAACTAATATCATACACTACTCTATTTACACCCTTTACTTTATTAATAATCTCGTTACTTATTTTTGCTAAAAATTCGTAAGGTAAATGGCACCAATCAGCCGTCATTCCATCTGTACTGCTTACTGCGCGTAATGCAATTACATTTTCGTAAGTACGTTCATCGCCCATTACCCCTACACTTTGTATAGGTAAAAAAATAGCTCCTGCTTGCCACACATCTTTATATAAATTATAAGATTTTAACCCATCAATAAAAATAGCATCTACCTCTTGTATAATTGCGATTTTTTCCAGAGTAATATCACCCAATATTCTTATTGCTAAACCCGGACCCGGAAATGGGTGACGGTTTAAAATGTTTTCATCTAAGCCCAATTCCTTTCCTACTCTGCGCACTTCATCTTTAAACAAGTTTCGCAACGGCTCCACTATTTGTAATTTCATATAATCGGGTAAGCCGCCAACGTTATGATGTGACTTAATTGTGGCTGATGGTCCTTTAACAGAAACACTTTCAATCACATCCGGATAAATTGTTCCTTGCGCTAAAAATTTCGCATCGGTAATTAATTTACTTTCCTCATCAAACACATCAATAAAAGCTTTGCCAATGGCTTTACGTTTTTTTTCAGGGTCGGTTACTTTATCTAATGCTGTATAAAATATTTCTTTTGCGTTTACACCTTTTACGTTTAGCCCCATGTGTTTGTAAGATTCTAACACATTTTCAAATTCGTTTTTACGCAACAAACCATTATCTACAAAAATACAATGTAAATTTTTTCCAATGGCTTTGTGCAATAACATGGCAGCTACGCTGCTGTCAACGCCTCCGCTTAGTCCTAAAATTACTTTATCGGTGCCTATAGTATTTTTTAATGAGGCAATTGTTGTATCAATAAAGGAAACCGGCGTCCAATCGCCTTTACATTTACAAACATCAAACACAAAGTTTTTAAGTAATTGTGCGCCTTCGGTAGTATGGTATACTTCGGGATGAAATTGAATGCCGTACGTATTTTCATTTTCTATAACAAATGCAGCGCATTTTACATCCTGTGTACTTGCAATTATTTTATAATTATCCGGAACGGACAAAATGGTATCGGCGTGGCTCATCCAAACTTGTGAATTAAGCGAAATACTTTTTAGTAAAATATTGGTAGTATCAATAAAATTTAAGTTGGCTCTGCCGTATTCGCGGCTGTTAGACTTACCAACTTCTCCGCCATAAAAATGCGCTAAATATTGCGCGCCGTAACAAACACCCAGCAAAGGCAATTTACCTTTTATAGTCTCTAAATTTGGCTTAAGTGAATTCTCTTCACGCACAGAATGGGGACTTCCGCTTAAAATTACACCCATAATATTAGGCGTAATTTTGGGGATTTTATTGTAAGGATGGATTTCGCAATAAACGTTTAATTCTCTTAAACGACGCGCAATGAGTTGCGTGTATTGAGAACCAAAATCAAGAATGAGGATTTGCTGCTGCATAAAAGCTTAAAGTTACTATTTTATATTTTGGTGTAAAAACTAAAAAAAATTAATTTTTTGTAAATTTATAAAAAAGAGTATATTTGCACTCTCAAATTTTTTGGGAATTCGGGGCGTAGCGTAGTCCGGTATCGCGCCTGCTTTGGGAGCAGGAGGTCGTCAGTTCGAATCTGGCCGCCCCGACTTAAAAAAGCCAACTTAATTTAAGTTGGCTTTTTTTATTTCATGTAATATTTTATTAGTGATTTCCAGGATAGAACCTTGACTTAAAACAGTTACATTATTTACATACCAAAAAATTTATTATTTGTTTTTACTTCAGTTCATATTATGTGCTGGTAATTCGTTTTTTAATAGTGTTCGTAATCAAAAGTCCAACCGTGAAAGTTGAAATAATAGTTGATGGATAAATAATATTAATGGTAGGATGAGTCCAAAAAATAAGTCTAAACCATCCAATGAAGTCACGATTAAAATAACTATAAATAAAATCGAATTTATTATTGCTGAATATTTGAATGAAATAAGTAATAGTTTTCGTCCCTTGATAATCTCACTCTCAATTAATCTGCCTGTTGGCCATAACAATAAAGTAAATACAATTGTCATTACTATTACAGGTGTTTTGTACATATAAAATAATCCAATTCCGGGAAGTCCCTCTTGGGTAAGTAAACCAACTAAAGCTAATCCACCTAAAAATACGATAAGTATTGTGAAAACTCCGGTTGGAAGACCAATAATTAAAGAAGTCCAAGAACCCTTATTTGTCATTTTGTTATTATTTTTTATTTGCTAATAATTCTATATCGCCGCCATCAACAAATTAATATCTTTAAATGGAAGGTTAAATTCTTCGCCTAAAAATTGATTGGTTAAAATGCCGTTGTAAATATATACACCATTGCGTAAACCCGAATCTTTACGAACAATGCTATCAAAGCCACCTTCATCGCCCATGTTTAAAGCAATTTGAGAAAATATGTTACTAAGTGCGTACGATGCTGTTCGGGCTACGCGACTATTTATATTAGGCACGCAATAATGAATAACACCGTGTTTTTTAAATGTAGGTTTGCTATGATTTGTAACATTCGATGTTTCAAATACGCCCCCTTGGTCAATACTTACATCAACAATTACACTGCCTGTTTTCATTTCCGCCACCATATTTTCGCTTACAATGCAAGGCGTACGGCCTTTGGTAGCACGCAAAGCGCCAATAGCTACATCGGCTGTTTTTAAATGTTTTTCTAACACTTTTGGTACAATGACTGATGTAAAAATACGCGCGCCCAATTGGTTTTGTAACCTGCGTAAACGCGACGTGGAATTATCAAACACTTTTACAGTTGCTCCTAATCCAATAGCGGCACGGGCTGCAAATTCACCCACTGTTCCGGCACCAATAATAATTACTTCGGTGGGCGAAATACCACTAATACCGCCTAATATTGCACCTACACCGTTATTTACGTTGCTTAATAATTCAGCAGCAATTAATATGCTGGCGCCACCGGCAATTTCGCCCATGGCACGTATTACAGGGTAAATGCCTGCTTCGTCGCTTATTAAATCAAAGGCTACACAGTTTAATTTTTTTGAAATTAATTTTTTTAAAAAATCCTGCGGCTGAACTGTTAATTGTAAAGCACTAAATAAAGTTTGTTTTGGTTGCATTAACTCAATCTCTTCAATAGTTGGTGGTGCAATTTTAAAAATAACATCAGCTTTATACACATCTGCCGGCGAAAGCAAAATTTCGGCACCGGCTTCACTGTAATCGGCATCATCAAAACTGGCAGATTTACCTGCACCGGCTTCCAAGCAAACACGGTGCCCATTATTAATTAAAAGTGCTACTGCGTCTGGTACTAAAGCTACACGGGTTTCCTGAAAAGCAATTTCTTTGGGAATGCCAATAAATAATTTTCCTTTTTTTCGTGCTACCTCAAGCATTTCCTCTTGGGGTTTAAAAGCTCCTTTAGTTAGGGAAAATAGAACATCTTTTGTCATTACCATATTTATAATTTTTTAATTCACTTTATTTATTTACGAATAAAAGTTACGAATTACGAATACATATTTTTAAATCGTATTCATAATTCGGTTAATATGCCGGTCCGTGATAACGAGGGGCATTACAATCGTCAATACTTTTTCGGCGCGGGCGATATATTAAGCCCACCCTTAATTCGTAAGTTCGGTTTCTAATAAACACATTGTCTTTTTTTGTGCGTAAAATATCCGGATTCCAATGATATTCAACAAACATACTAATCTTACGAAGGATTGGAAATTCATAACCCAATCCAACATTACCACTAAACCATATTGTTTTAAAGGCGGAACTGTAATCGCTAAAAACGGGTGTGCTTTTACGAAATAAATATTCTAACCGAATACCAGGCATTAAATAAATATTATTTGGTAAACCAAAAGCACCAAAATATTTCAAATAATTATTCCATTGTATATAGGTGTATTTATTTGTGCCGAACGAACCGGCTCTGGTGCCAAATAACAAGTCAGTAATTTCTTTTTCTTTAGCGCCTTTGTGCGTGTACTCAAATTCGGTTTGCCAACGAATGTGATCGTGACTTAAAAATTCGGCAAATAAACCAGCGCCCCAACTAAAGTATTCGTGTGAATAATGTGAAGGTGGATAATAAGCAGTGTATTTATCACCACCCGGCAAAGCATTAATATAATTATCGGTTAATGGGTCTTTTAAATTTGCGTTTTTATTTTGGTAGCGGTGTGCTGAGTGAGTAAACGCGCCAAAAATACCAAATCCTCTAAAAAACTGAGCGTTTGTTTTTAATAACGAAATGAGTAAAAAAAATAAAATTAGTTTTTTCATTAATCTTTAATTTATAATTTATAATCTTTAATTTTTTTACGCACTAACCACTTCGCTAGCAGCATTTATTTTTTTAACCAAACCTTGTAGTACTTTACCCGGACCCACTTCTGTAAAATGTGTAGCGCCATCAGCAACCATTTGCTGTATGCTCTGTGTCCATTTTACCGGTGCTGTTAATTGTGCTATTAAATTTTGTTTTATGTCGGCAGGATTAATAATAGCAGTAGTACTTACATTTTGATATACCGGACAGATGGGTGTTAAAAAAGTTGTGGTATTAATTGCAGCTTCTAATTCTAAGCGTGCAGGTTCCATTAACGGTGAGTGAAAAGCGCCGCCAACAGGCAATACCAAGGTGCGTTTGGCACCGGCTGCTTTTAATTTTTCGCAGGCAAGGTTAATACCTTCAATGCTTCCGCTAATTACTAATTGCCCGGGACAGTTATAATTTGCAGCCACTACAACGTTTCCTGAGACTGTAATTTCTTCACAAATTTTTTCTACAACGCTATCATCTAAATTTAAAATGGCAGCCATAGTGCTTGGATTAATTTCGCAGGCTTTTTGCATAGCTAAAGCGCGTTTGTAAACTAACTTAAGCGCGTCTTCAAACAACAAACTTTTATTGGCAACTAATGCCGAAAATTCGCCAAGCGAATGCCCTGCGACCATATCGGGTTTAAAATCCAATAAGGTTGATGCTAATATAACAGAGTGTAAAAATATGGCAGGTTGTGTAATTTTGGTTTGCTTTAGTTCCTCATCTGTGCCGGTAAACATAGTATCGGTTATTCTAAACCCTAAAATGTCGTTGGCTGTTTCAAATAATTTTTTTGCCGAAGGGTTGTTTTCATAAAGGTCTTTTCCCATTCCTGAAAATTGAGCGCCTTGCCCGGGGAAAATATATGCTTTTTTCATTATTATTGTATATTGTTACAATTGTAAATTTAGTAGAATAATGCACATATACAAATTAATAAATGCACTAATTATCCAATTAATAGTGTTAAAAAATATATCACTATTTTTTATGTAACTACATTTATTCAATTTTTATAAAATGAAAATATTATTTACCTTATTTTTAATTATACATATTACAGCGGGAACGTTTGGTTTAACCCAGATTACGCAATAGAGAATTCGAAAGGATAATCAAATTCCTTTGAATAGTTCCATAAGCCGCTAAACCATTGCCTTCGTTTTTTACTTA
>JAYVGH010000058.1:0-30432 GCA_043772435.1 Bacteroidota bacterium | reverse complement strand
AGAAGTTAATGGAGGCAAAGCAAGTACGCACATTAACCGACACTTAAAAGTAGGAGATACGATTGAAGTAATGACCCCTATGGGTAATTTTTATACTTCCTTATCAGGCGGAAATAAAAAAAATTATGTTTTATTTGCCGGTGGTAGTGGCATTACGCCAATGATGAGCATTTTAAAAAGTGTACTGTATGTTGAAAAAAATAGTACAGTTACCCTTATTTATGCTAATAAAAATGAAGAAAGTACTATTTTTAAAGCAGAAATAGATAACATTGCAGCTAATAATAGCAATTTAAAAGTTGCTTACATGTTTGATGTTCCAAAACAAAAAATCAGCGATTTACAAACAGGTATTATTACATCAGAAAAAGCAAAAGCCTTAATTGAAAATTTTGGTGGTGTAAATGCCGATGAATACTTTATTTGTGGTCCTGCACCAATGATGGAGAATGTTAAAACTACTTTACAAAACTTAAATATACCTACCGAAAAAATTAAAATAGAATATTTTAGTTCAGTAATAGACGCAGTAGCTAAAGCTGAAGGTGCTATAGTTACGGGCGGAAACGTTAAGGCTAAAGTAAAAGTTATACAATACGGCATTGAAACCGATTTTATATTAGATACAAGTAGCATAAGTATTTTAGATGCCACTATAGAAGCCGGAGTAGATGCTCCTTTTAGTTGCAAAGGTGCTGTGTGTTGCACTTGCCGTGCAAAAGTTTTAGAGGGTAAAGTAAAAATGGATGCCAATTTTGCTTTAACAGATGCGGAAGTAGAAGAGGGGTTTATTCTTACCTGTCAGTCTCATCCTATAACCCAAACGGTTGTAGTTGATTATGATGCCTAAGTAATTTCATAAAAAAAATTAAAAGGCGCATCAATTTTAATGCGCCTTTTTTAATTTATTATTTTTTAGTCTGTTATTTTGGACTATTCATATTATGATAAAAAGTTTCGTTAACAATGTGGTCACCATTCCAACGTTGTACTGCAACTTGACTCATTTTCATACGATTACCGTCTAAAAACTCAGCATCCATACTGCTTTCTACCATGGTAACTTTGTTATCTTCATCAACAGTAATAGCATCCACACTCATTCCGTGTACAGTTTTAATAGATGAGAAAAATTTTTGTTCGTATTCTCTGTTTGTAGCTTTCCCTTTGCGTGGCTCACCACCTAATTCTGTCATTATCACATCTTCGTGGTAATATTTCTCAAATGCATCCATTGCTTTTCCTTCGCCTAAAAGCGCGTAAATTTGACCGATTTTCTCTCTGTAACTGCTCATAATTTTTTAGTTTTAATTGTTAAACATTTTGTTAGTTAATTGGTTAAATGTATTGTACTTACGCTACAACTAAAGCTAATAAACGTTATATTTGTGTTAATTAAATTTTATGTATGGAAACTATTAATTTAGAAAATTTGTTTGAATCCAAATTGGCTAAAAACGAAATGATTGAACCCAAAGATTGGATGCCCGAAAATTACCGTAAGCATTTAATCCGTCAAATATCGCAGCACGCACATAGCGAAATTGTTGGCATGTTGCCTGAAGGTAATTGGATAACACGCGCTCCAAGCCTGCGCAGTAAAATTGTTTTATTAGCTAAGGTGCAAGACGAAGGTGGACATGGTTTATATTTATATACTGCCGCCGAAAGTCTTGGTACAAGTCGCGACGAAATGTTAAATGCATTACATACAGGTAAAGCAAAATATTCTTCCATATTTAATTATCCAACGTTAACGTGGGCAGATGTGGCAGCTATAGGTTGGTTGGTTGATGGAGCTGCAATTATGAACCAAGTAATGTTACAGCGTTCGTCTTATGGTCCATACAGTCGTGCAATGATTCGTATTTGTAAAGAAGAAAGTTTTCATCAGCGACAAGGCTACGAAGCTATGTGTACAATGGCTTTCGGTTCTACTGAGCAAAAAGTTATGGCGCAAGATGCTTTAAACCGTTTTTGGTTCCCTACATTAATGATGTTTGGGCCACCAGATAGCGAAAGCCCTAATAGCGATAATGCCGTTAAATGGAAAATTAAACGTGAAACAAATGACGAGTTGCGTCAGCGATTTGTAAATCAAACCATGCCGCAAATTCAATATTTAGGTTTAGAAATTCCTACTGATTCTAATATTATTTGGAATGAAACACAGCAAGAATATGATTTTGCCGAGCCAAATTGGGTAGAATTTAAAAATGTAATTCACGGCAACGGAATTTGTAATAAAGAACGTTTAAAAGTTCGCAACGAAGCCCATAAAAACGGCGAGTGGGTTCGCGAAGCAGCAACAGCTTATGCTAAACGACAAAACGAAAGAAACTTAGCTGCCTAAATTTAATAGTTTTTAATGTCTAATTATTAGTTTTTAATAATAAACATAAAAACTAAATTATTTTATTATAACTAAACATTAAAAACTAAAAACTAACTATGTCCGACTCTCAAGGCCCTTTGTGGGAAGTATTTGTACAGAAAAAATCAGGTCAGCCTTTTGTACATTGCGGTAATTTACACGCGTTTGATAAAGAAATGGCACTTCAAAACGCCCGCGATTTATACACTCGCCGTATGGAAGGAATGGCACTTTGGGTTGTATTATCGGAACATATTGTTGCCAGTAGCCCCGAAGACCAAGGCTCATTTTTTGATCCGGCAAATGATAAAATTTTTCGCCACCCTACATTTTACCAAGTACCTGATATTATTAAACATATGTAGATTTCGTCACACTGAACGTAGTCAAAGGATGTTCAATCTTTTACAATAAAATTAAATGAATCACCACTATAAATACATTCTTCGTTTAGCCGATAATGGCTTAATTAATTCTCAACGTTTAACCGAATGGACAGGTCATGGTCCTTTTTTAGAAGAAGATTTGGCATTAACCAACATTGCTTTAGATATTTTAGGAAGAAGTAAACTATTATTAGAACACGCTGCAAAACTTGAAAATACAGGCAAAACAGAAGATACATTGGCCTTTCACCGAAGCGAACGCGAATTTTTAAATACAAAATTAGTAGAGCAACCTAATGGCGATTATTCCCAAACTATTATTCGCCAGGTAATGGTTGATTATTTTGACTTATTACACTATACTGAGTTATGTAAAAGTTCAGATGAAACATTAGCCGGCATTGCCGCTAAATCTGTAAAAGAAATTACTTACCATTACCGCCACACCAGTAACTGGGTGTTGCGTTTTGGTTTGGGAACCGAAGAAAGTAACCAACGTGCGCAAACTGCTTTAAATGAATTATGGCGTTTTAGTGGCGAATTATTTTATACTGATGAAACAGAACAATGGGCTATAAAAGAGGGTATTGCCGTTGATGTAAGTTTATTTAAAGATAAATGGTTAAAAACCATAACTTCTTTATTTGAGGAAGCTAATTTAAAATTGCCTGAAAATGCTTTTATGCAAACCGGAGGTAAAAATGGCTTGCATACCGAGTACTTAGGTTACATTTTGGTAGAAATGCAAAGCTTAGCTCGCGCGCTTCCCAATGATAAATGGTAATTAATGGGTGTGAAAGAAACATGGAGAAAACTATCCCCTTATTTTGTTGATGTTTGGCAATATTTGGTAATAATTTTAATTATGATTATTGCGGCAATATTTATTCTGTAACTTCTCGGTTTTAATTCATTATTTTTAACTTGCTTTTACTTTTACCATTTCAAAATAATGTTACCTTTAATTAAATTTTTTTATGGATTATAAATCAGATACCGAAGCCATTGAGGCTTTTGTTGCAAAATACAAAGAACTTAGTAAAGAAATAGGCAAAATAATTGTAGGACAAGAAGAGACAGTAAAAAACGTTTTAATTTCTATTTTTAGTAAAGGACATTGTTTATTAGTTGGCGTGCCGGGCTTGGCTAAAACATTATTGGTAAGTACTATTTCCGATGCTTTGGGCTTATCGTTTAATCGAATACAATTTACACCCGATTTAATGCCAAGCGACATTATTGGCAGCGAAATTTTAGATGAACACCGCAATTTTAAATTTATTAAAGGTCCCTTGTTCAGTAATATTATTTTAGCTGATGAAATTAACCGTACTCCTCCAAAAACGCAAGCAGCTTTATTAGAAGCTATGCAGGAGAGACAAATTACCGCTGCCGGTAAAAAATATGTATTAGATAATCCTTTTTTTGTATTGGCAACTCAAAATCCAATAGAGCAGGAAGGAACTTATCCTCTACCTGAGGCGCAGTTAGACCGTTTTATGTTTAATGTGTGGTTAGATTATCCAAGCTATAAAGAAGAATTACAAGTAGTAAAATTAACCACTACTAATGCCAAAATTGAATTAAACAAAATTTTATCAGCTCAGGAAATTGTATTTTTTCAAGAGTTAATTCGTAAAATTCCGGTGGCAGACAATGTAATTGAATACGCCGTTAAATTGGTAAATAAAACTCGCTTAAACAGCGAATTTAGTTCCGATGTTGCAAAAAAATATTTGCAATGGGGTGCCGGACCGCGCGCTTCACAATATTTAATTATTGGGGCAAAGTGCCATGCTGCAATAAATGGGAAATTTAGTCCGGATATAGAAGATGTAAAAGCTATTGTAACCCCAATTTTACGACACCGTATTGTACGTAATTATAAAGCCGAAGCTGAAGGGATTAGTGTTGAAGATATTATAAAACAATTATTATAACGTTACCTAAGCGGAAAATTGGCATAGAGCTAGAATAAAATTAGAGGATGAACATGCAATTGATTACAATCATGAACTTGTTGCGAGTAATACTTATAAGGGTTATTCTATAGACGGGTCGGTAGAAATTTGGTTTTATTATAATCCGCTTTAAAGGTTTTTCAAACCTGCGGAATAGTAAACAAACAACATTATAATTAGCATTGTAAATAAAACTCAGTAATTTTTAAATGAAATTATGCGATAAAAATAACAGGCATGTAAAAACCGCAGGGTTACAAACCCTTCGGAGAGGGGAGATTAGTTATTCTATGCAACCGGGTATGGGTGAAACGTTGAATGGCTATCTTTTAAAATACGATGAAACAGGAAAAATAATATTTGAGAAAATTTATTGTTTAAATACAGAGCTTAAATAAAGTGTCAAAAAAAGCAAGCGATGCAACATACGATCAATCCTGTTTTATGATACTTGCTTATGAGTATGGTGAGAATAAAATAAAAGATTCTGAAAAGAAGATAAAAACTAAACTTAAATACAATAAGCTTGGCTATTACGATGAATCACGTGTAAATAAATTGCGTGAGCTAACAGAAGAACTTTCTAAAGAGATAAATTTAAATAATAGATCTGTTTATTATACTGGCCGACACGGTGAATATTCGGAGATGGAAGATTTTAATTATAAAAAAATGGTCGAAGATCTTTCGGTAAAATATTTTACTATTGAGAGTAAAGATTTAGATTCTATTGTAGCAATGGCAGTGCATTTGTTTCATTGTCGTTAATAACTACAAAGGATAATATCCAAAATGCAAAACCTTGAAAAGTTTATTTTATAAAGACAAAAAATCTCCACTCCGCAGGTTTTGCAAACTTGCGGAATAATAAACAAACAACATTATATTAGCATTGTAAATAAAATTTAGTAATTTTTAAATTATATTATACGATATAAATAACAGGCGTGTAAAAACCGCAGGGTTACAAACCCTTTTGGAGCGGGGTTTTATTTTTTCGATCGAGAGAAGGCTAGCCATGCGAAATTTACACTTATATACAGAATATATGCGACAAGATTAGCATCATATGCGGTAAAAACTCAATGGAATTGTGGGTATATACCAATTTTATAGAATGAAGTTTAATCGGTAGATTTTTAGCATATCTTCGTAAAACTTACTCCGACATTTTGTACCTTTGCCTGATAGAAAAATAAGACAACAAATGGATGTAAAAGAATTAATAGACGACGATGCCTTCGACCCAAAAAAATTATTTAACGAAGAGGAGTACAACACGCTTTTAATAAACCGTGATGGCTTTAGTAAAAAGCAAAACGATGTTGCTGATTTAATTCATACGCTTTTAGAAAAAGACATTACGCATATTGAAAGCGTAGAAATTTTTAAAACTCTTAAAGAAAAAAATGCGCATGAGGTGTTAATAAATGCTGTAAAACAATGTGATAGAATTAGCGAAAAAATAAAACTTACTGCAGCATGTTGGCAAACCTGTTTAGATTTCTCGAACCAGTTTTTATTTTTTGTTGAGTTAGCATGTAGTGATGATTTTGCACTAAGCATGGAAGCTTTAACAGTAGTTGAAAACTGCGAAGATCCAATTATTAATCCCGAAATTTTAACCCAAGCTTTAGTTATTGCAAAAAACTCTAAAAGCCCAAATATTGGTTTATTGGAAGATTTAAAAAATAATATAACCGCCCGCATTTTATAAATTATGGAAACTAATAAATTAACCACTTGGTTAGATATTGATATTAATTCTGATTTTTCAATTCATAATATTCCGTTTGGAATTTATTCAGATGCTAGCGTAAAAAATCACGTTTGTTCGGCAATTGGAAATTATATCATTGATTTGTTTGAATTAGAAAGCGCGGATGTTTTTGACCTTAACCGTTCAGTTTTTGAACAACAGTTTTTAAACAATTTTATTGAATTGGGTAAGCCAATTACAAATAAAGTACGTTTAAAATTAATAGAATTATTAAGTGACCAAAATTCAATCTTAAAAGCAAATACTGATTTATTTAACCGAGTTTTTAAAAAACAAAGCGATGTAAAACTATTATTGCCCATAAAAATTGGTGATTATACTGATTTTTACAGCAGCATTGATCACGCAACAAATATTGGTACAATGATCCGTGATCCAAAAAATGCACTTATGCCTAACTGGAAACACATTCCGGTTGGCTACCATGGGCGTTCATCGTCTATTTGTGTAAGCGGGCATTCCTTCCATCGCCCAAAAGGACAACAAAAACCTGCTGATTCGGAGTTACCGGTGTATGGCCCAAGCAAATTATTAGACATTGAATTAGAAACCGCTTTTATAATTGGTAAATCAACCCAAATGGGCGATAGCATTACAACTGCTAATGCCGATGACCATATTTTTGGAATGGTGTTGTTTAACGATTGGAGTGCAAGAGATATTCAAACTTGGGAATATGTGCCATTAGGACCTTTTTTATCAAAGAATTTTGCCAGTACGGTTTCGCCTTGGGTTGTTACTTTAGAAGCCTTAGCACCTTTTAGAACAAGAGGTTATGAGCAAGAACCTAAAGTATTGCCTTACTTACAATATAGCGGCGAAAAAAATGTAGACATAAAATTAGATGTGTTTTTAAAACCTACGGGTGGAGAAGAAAATAAAATCTGCTCTTCTAATTACAAATATATGTATTGGACTATGGAGCAACAATTGGCGCATCACACCGTTAATGGTTGTAATGTAAACGTAGGCGATATGATGGCAAGCGGCACTATTAGTGGACCAGACCCAAGCGAATATGGTAGTATGATGGAATTAACCTGGCGAGGCACAAAACCAATTACGTTAAAAGATGGTACCGAACGTAAATTTGTAAATGATAATGATACTATAATAATTAGAGGCTATTGTGAAAAAGAGAATGTACGAGTTGGTTTTGGCGAATGTGTAGGAACACTTTTATCTGCTAAAAATTAAATTAAAAACTACTTTACAAACTCCGCCATTTTAGCAATTACTTTTTTGCTAACGTGGTTAGGCTTCATCATTTCTTCAGGCTTAGCCATGCCATTTCCGGTAAAATACATGTGGTCTAAATCTTCAAACCAAGTAGCTTTAAAATTCGATTTACCACTCATAGCCTCTACCCACAAATCGTAATCTTTTTTAGTAACGTTATAATCACGTCCACCTTGTATTAATTGTATTGGTACAGTTAATGTTTTTGCAACTTCTAATACTTTATAATTTCTATCTAATAACCAGTACTTTGCTTTAGCGCCAAAAGGCAATATAGTTTTAGTTTTTAGGGTTAAATCGGGTTTTAAAGCATTTTTAACCTGCCATTTAATAGCGCTGCTTATTTTTTCTTCTTCCTCGCTTACTTTTCCGTCAATATTATTTATGTAATTTATTTGTTCGGGTATTATTTCTAACAAAGGGCGGGCGGGTGCGGCTAATAAAATTAAACCTTTTACCTTACATTTTTTTGCCATTAATGGGGCACACATAGCACCTTGGCTATGCCCTGCAATATAAATTTTTGTACTATCTACTTGGTTTATGTGTTTTAAAAAATCAACAGCAGCAACTGCATCATCAATTGTTTCGCTGTAATAATCCATACTATCTATAATAAAAGGATTATTATTTTGATAAACATATGTTCGTTTATCGTATGCCAAAACCGTTATGCCTTGTTGTACCAAACCCAATGCCATTTCTAAATAAATTTTGTTTTTTGCAATGCTTCCATTACGATCGTGAGGTCCGCTACCATGAACGATAACCACCGCAGCAGTTTTTTTAGCGTTGTTGGGAATATATAAACTTCCGGGTAGTTTTATAAACGGATTTGTTTCAATTAACACTTCTTTACGAGTGTAATTTATATTGCTTATTGGTTCAGGTTTATAAAAAAACTGTGTGCTAAATGTATCAATATTAAAATGGTTAATAGATTGTGCTTGGTCGAATAAAATGTACCACAAAAATTTACCTTTAGCCACTTTAATACTTGTGCAGGTTGCCATTTTACATCCTTGTGTGTCAATTTCGGTTCGTTCAATGGCAACTATAGGTCCATATTCTTTAATAAAATCATTAATTTGTTTATCGGCCTGCGCTTCAATTATTTTACCGTAAAAAGTACTGTCAAAAAAATGTTGATTTTTATTATAGTCGCCACGCTTTACAGCACCAATAAATTTTTTAGTTAATTTTTTATAAGGATTAACTTCCTCCTCTTGTGCTTGAAAAATTAATGTGCTAACAATTAAAAGAAGCAATGTTAAAGAATATCGTAGTTTTATCATTTTAAATTTTTTATCAAAATTACAATTCCTTTTTTATAAAATGAGTATCTTTACCTTAACTCCAATTATTATTTAAGACACTAATTTCACTAATTAACACAAATTTAAGTAAATACATTAGTGAAAATTCGTGTCAATTCGTGTCTTGATTTTTCCCTACATTTATTCTCCAAAAAAATTATACCAAAAAGTGATACCAAAAATAACCGTTGATAAAATAATTGAAACTGCCCGTGTTGAGGAAGTACTTGGCGATTTTATTACGTTTAAAAAACGCGGTGTTAATTTATTGGGTTTATGTCCTTTTCATGGCGAAAAAACACCCTCATTTACCGTTAGCCCTGTAAAAGGCATTTACAAATGTTTTGGCTGTGGCAAGGCGGGCAATTCTGTAAATTTTATTATGGATCATTTGCAGCTCAGTTATCCCGAAGCATTAAAATGGCTAGCTAATAAATATGGCATTGAAGTTATAGAGCGCGAAACAACTCCCGAAGAAAAAGAAAAACAAACCGAACGCGAAAGTATGTTAATTGTGATGCAATATGCACATCGCTACTTTACCGAAATAATGACAACTACGGATGAAGGTAAGTCTGTAGGTTTAGGATATTTTAAACAACGCGAATTAAGCGACGCTATCATTCAAAAATTTCAATTGGGTTACAGTTTAGAAGAGCGCAATGCCTTTACACAAGCCGCCGTAAAAGCGGGATATCAGCCAAAATACTTAGCCAAAACGGGTATGAGCATTTTAAGCAATAAGTATGTAGAGGGTGCTGAAGTAAAAGTAACGGACGTATTTGACAGATATGCGGGGCGTGTAATGTTCCCTATACAAGATGATGGAGGACGTGTTGTGGCTTTTGGCGGACGAACCTTAACCAACGATAAAAAAATTGCCAAGTACATTAACAGCCCCGAAACGGATATTTACAATAAAAGTAAAATTTTGTATGGTTTGTGGTTGGGCAAAAAAGTTATTCAACAACACGATGCTTGTTATTTAGTAGAGGGTTACATGGACGTTATTGCCATGCATCAGGCAGGTATTGAAAACGTAGTGGCAAGCAGCGGCACTTCGCTAACGGTTGATCAAATAAAATCTATTCATCGTTTTACAAAAAATATTGTGGTATTATATGATGGTGATGAAGCCGGGCAAAAAGCTAGTAACAGAGCTATTCCCTTATTGCTGGAAGAAGGAATGAATGTACGCTTATTGTTTTTTCCGGATAATGATGACCCCGATAGCTTTAGCAGAAAAGTAACGAATGATGAATTTAAAAATTACATTCAAACTAATTCGGAAGATTTTTTAATTTTTAAAGCAAAAAAATTAACTACGGAATCCAAAAATGATCCAATAAAAAAAGCCAATGTTATTAAAGATATTGTTGATAGCATTGCCATTATTCCGGATAATATTATTAGAAGCATTTATGTAAAAGAGTGCGCCAATATTATGGAGTTGGAGGAGTCTATTTTACAACAAGAAGTAAATAAAATTAGGAGAAAAACCGGACAGAAGGGTATTACGCAAATAGGATTAGAAGCGAGAGGAAAGCAGGAAACGGAAGAGATAGAAGAGAATGGTACCCTGAGCGAAGTTGAGGGGAAAATTGAGCAAGCTGAGATATTAAAATTTGATGCTGAAGAAAAAGAACTACTTCGTTTATTATTAGCATTTGGTAATGCAATAGTAATTATTGAAGCTGAGGATGAAAACTTAGAAAAATTTGATTTGGAAATTACCTTAGGCGAATACATTTTTTTTGAATTAATGCGCGACGAAATAAAGTTTGAAAACCCAACTTATATCGAAATTTACGACGATTACATTAACGAATTAAGTAACCAACGCTTGCCTGATTTAAAACACTTTGCCAACCATCAAAACCCGCTTATTAGTAGTTTTGTAATTAATCATGTGCATAGTAATTACGAATTAAGTAAAAAATGGCATTTAAACGGCATATTTGTCCCCGAAGAAATTCACCTCTTAAAAAAATTAGCGCAAACAACATTATTTAGTTACAAAGCCCGTAAACTAAACCAGTTTATTGCTGAAAGCCAACAACTATTAAAAGATGCGGAATATGATAATGTTGAATTAATTTTAAAAGAAATTATGTATTTAGAAAAACACAAAGGCCGTGTAAATAAATTGTTGGGGCGGGTAATTATTAAGTGAAAGTTATTTGCTTTTTTTAATTTTCAATACTTTTTTTGTTTTTACCAATTCATCTATATCAGAAATTGTAAGATGGTGTTTATAGTCAACAAAATTTATTAATGGAACTTCTAGAATTATTGATATTTTTAGAAGTGTAAGAATTGTAATGTTTTTTCCCTTTTCGATAGTGTGAATATCCCCCTTGCTTATTCCCATTTCAAAGCCTAATTGTTCCATAGATAAACCCGCTTTTTCTCTATATTTTTTAATATTAGAGCCGAGTTCAAAATAAAATCTATTTAGTTTATCTTGCTTCTTTGGTAACATTTACTTAATGGCAAAGTCACAAAAGTTTAATGTTATAAAGTTTGGTTATAACAAAACTTTATATACATTTGATATAAAACCTGATCCTCATGCTAAAAAGTCTACTCATTGCTACATCATTATTATATGGTGTACAATTAAAATCCCAAGCTTTGGTAAACAAACTAAGCGAAACAATTACAGGACAAACCGACACAGTCCCAATCGCCCCAATTTTAAAAACAATAAGTTCTAGTTATGTTATTTCAGCCAATCAAAAAGTAAATAGCACTCAAAATGATTTTAAAACAACTTGTTTAAACGGAAACGTAATTTCAATTTGGCAACAAATGTATAATGCAAGCACAAAGAAAGCATTTACTACAGCTACCACTAGCGATGCTTCGGGTAATATTTATGTCGCAGGTTCTACATATATAAGCCCCTCAAACGGTCAGGATTTAACTGTTATGAAATATAATAGTGCAGGGGTACAGCAGGGTAAAACATTATAATGGACTAGGAAACAATTATGATATTGCTTCGGGAGTAGTTGTTGATTTAAGCGGCAATGTTTATGTAACAGGAGCTAGTTTAGGTTTTGGATTTGCATTAATTGATTATGTAACAATTAAATATAATAGTTCCGGTACACAGCAATGGGCTACACGTTACAATTATTCAAACGGTATGGATATTCCGGCGGGAATTACTTTAGATAATACTGGCAATGTAATAGTTTCAGGTTCCAGCGCTTCTTCATCAATTAACAACGATTGGGATTTTGCTATAGTAAAATACAATGCAAGCACAGGCACTCAAATGCAAGTTCAACGCCAAGCCAATACAGGCAGTGCACAGGATAAAGTAATTGCACAAACAAAAGATAATAGCGGAAATATATATACAACAGGTATAACAAGTAGCAATGGTACAAATTTTAATGTGCAAACCATTAAGTACGATGCAAACATGAACCTCCTTTGGGTACAAAACTTTGACGGTTATGGAAAAGACGACCAAGGAACAGACATAGCAGTTGATAATGCAGGTAATGTAATTGTAACCGGTTATTCCACCCTTACTAACCTTACAAAAGAATTATTGGTATTAAGCTATTCCCCTTCAGGCATTTTAAACTGGAATGGTAAGAAGCAACCTGTTTATAATGCAAGTAATGCCGAAGGAGTAAAAGTTAGAATAAAAAATAATAACGAAATTTTTATAGGTGGTAATTATACAATTGGTACAAATCAAGATATGGTAATTGTTCGCTTCAATACTGGTGGAGAACTTAATTTAGAAAAAATATACAACGGTACTTCAAACTTAAACGATAAATTACTTGATTTATTAATTGATGGCAATTATATAATTGTTAGTGGCTTAACAAATAATGGTACAATAAACCAAAACGTTACAATTAAATATGAGTATAAAGATTTTATATTAACACCTGCCATAAACGCCGCAGGTTCGGATTATAATTTAAACAACATAATAATTGCATTTAATAAAAATGCCTTAAAAATGAATGTGATAAATAATAAAGATAAATTGTTTGGGGTGTTAGGCGATTTTGTGTCAAACGCAACCTGTAAAAAAATAGATAGTATTATTGGACCAAACTTTAAGTCGGCTTCATTTTCTGCAAGAAAAATATTTCATAATATGACGGAGGCTGATTCATTATCTATAAGCCGACAAGGTGATATAATAAAAGTACCTTATTTTTACACCAATTTATTAGTGCAATTACCTAGCGGTTACAATATAAAATTAGCGGTTGATACTTTAAAATATTTAAAACCTGATTTTAATTATGCCGAATATAATTATTTATACAGACCACATTTTGTACCCAATGACCCTTTTTACGCAAACCAACAAGCCTCTTTGCACCCCACTGCAACATATAGTGCTGCAAATATTAATTGTGAACCCGCTTGGAATTATACGAAAGGACAAGCGTTTATTAAAGTTGCTATAAACGATAGCGGTATTGATTATACAAACCCCGATTTAGCAGGCACAGTAGTAGGTGGCTACGACGAGTATCTAAACACCACATATTCTAATATAGACTATTTGGGGCATGGCACCGCCTGTGCTGGTATAGTAGGCGCAAAAACAAATAATGGCATTGGCGTGGCTGGCATTGCTGGAGGTGATGGAGCTACAAGCCAAGCGGGAATTAGCCTTTATACTTTTAGAATTATCAATGGTGCTTTTTTGACAAACGACCACGTGAAAGCTGTTATTGTTAGGGGTGCTAACATTGATGGTGTAAATATTATGAATAATAGTTATGGTACTGCAACTAGCGATGCGTTTTTAGTTGATGGCGTTAATTACGCCAATCGTTGTGGAATAGCCTTTGTTGCCTCAAAAGGTAATTATGGTTCTACTGGAGTAACCACACCTGCCTGTTTAAAAGAGTCAATAATATTATGTGTTGGTGCAAGTGGTACAGATGGTAATTTTCAATGGTTTGCTAACGGAGATAATTACACAACTAATTATGGATACCCTTTAGATTATCTTGCGCCTGGTGGTCGATTATTAATAAGCACTACTGGCGTAACAACCTCTGCTAATACCACCACCTTTAATGGTACATCTGCTGCTGCACCGCACGTTACTGGCATAGTGGCTTTGCTAATGAGCTACCGCAACCATCCTACTGCGCACTGGGATAATTTAACAGGTGAGGACTGTGATAATATTATTAAAAAATCGTGTAAAGATTTAACTGGTGTAGGTGGTGAAGTAGTTGGGTACGATAGTGAATCAGGTTATGGATTAGTAAATGCTGGTAAAGCGTTAGATACAGTTGCTTACCCAAAATTTAACATTAAACACATTGATGTTTCGCACAATTGCACTTCGTTTGCCAAGGTTACAAATACAGTTTTAAGTAACCAGTTAGTTTATTTTTCTGGCGATAGTATTATGGCACAAGGAAATTACTATGCAAATGTTTATGAGATTTTTACTACCTTAAATTATAGTTTAAATCCAACAGAAACAGTACTATCTGCCTGGCCTATGACAAAAGCATCTTTTGGCTGTGGTTTTTATAATGATAGTGTAAGTACTGATGAGCCTTGGTTTTGTGAAGTAATATCGTATAATAATAATCAAGCAGTTCTGCGTACTTACGCTACCAAATTATTAACTACAAGCACTGGCGGTATTGTAAATTATGACTATCCAGCTTTAACATCTATAAAGAGCGCCATTACCTTACATACGTATGACCCCAACGGTGCAATTAGCATAAAAGAAAATTTGCCTTTCATTAATCTTTTAAATATTTATCCAAATCCTGCTAAGAGCAATTTTAATGTTGGAATAAATAGCAATATTAATAGCAACGCTTGTAGTTTAACAGTTATAGATATTATAGGAAATTCTTGCTATCAAAAGAATATTAGCATTTCACAGGGAGTAAATGAGTTTACAATTGATGCTAAACATTTGCAAACGGGCGTTTATTTTGTTACTTTTACTTTAGATGGTAAAACTATAAAAACAAAGAAATTAATAATTAATTAAAACTTGCAACATGAAAATAAAAAATGTATTACCAACTAGTTTTACCATATACTTTATTTTACTGAGCAATATAATGAACAGCCAATATATAAGTACAGTTACATATTCGCCATCTAATCCTGTTTCAGGAGATACTGTTAAAATATATGGTAGTACTACGTATCCAATGTTTGGTTGTACAGTAACCTCTAAAAGTACATATACAGCACCAATTAATAATTATATGTTAAAATCAATGCGATGTATCGGTTATTTAACAACTACATGCGATGTTGTAGATACTTTTAAAATTAAATTACCTACAAATGGTTTATATTATTTTCACTATATGCCAGGCATTGATACAAGTGGTATTTGTTTTAAAATTCCTAGTTATGTATATCCAAGCGCAATTAAAACTATTACAATACAAGTGGGGGCAGTAGGGATTAAAGAAAATATAAATAATAGTAATTCATTTTTAATTTACCCAAATCCATTTACTGATAAGTTAATTGTTGATAATATAACTTTAAACACAACTGATAAGAAAAAATTAATTATTACAAATCTTTTAGGACAAATAATTTACCAAACCGAATTTTACCAAAATAACTATAGCGAGGATTTATCGCATTTACCTAGTGGGGTTTACATGGCTCAGTTATTCCTTAATGGCAGTTTTAGTCATAGAACTAAGTTAATTAAGGAGTAACTAATAAACTAGTTTACAGTTACCACGTGTTATTGATGGCGACGGTAATTTTTACTGTAATGAATGTTAAGTAATTATTTACTTTATTTCTTAAAACAATTCCCCCACTAAATTTTTAAAACTCTTTACCGTTTCTTCCAAACTTAACAAGCTTTTTCCTCCGGCGGCATTAATATGGCCACCGCCATTAAAGTAGTTGCGGGCAAAGGTATTTACGTCAATTTTTCCTTTACTTCTAAAACTAATTTTAATATAGCCTTCGGGAGCTTCGTTAAAAAACGCACACACTTTAATGCCTTTTACACCAAAAGGATAATTTACCAAGCCTTCAGTATCACCTTTTTGGTAATTAAATTTTGCTAATTCGGTATGTGTAATTGCAAAATAAGCTACTGGTAAATTTGGTAAAACTGTCATTTTTTCGCTTAAAGCAAAACCAACTAATTTTAGTCTATCGGCACTATAGGTATCGTAAATAGCGCTGTGTATTTCGTTTGGTACAATGCCGGTTTTTAATAATTCGGCAATTACTAAATGTGTTTTTGCAGTTACACTGGGATATCTAAACGAGCCTGTATCTGTCATTAAACCTGTGTATAAACACGCCGCAATTTTTTTATTAATTAATTTTTTATCGCCCAAGCCAACAATTAAATCAAAAATTAATTCGCAGGTGCTGCACGCTGCAACATCGTGAAAATACAATTTTGCGTACTGCTCAGGTTGCTGGTGATGGTCTATTAATACTTTTGGCGCGGTACTAGTTTGTAAAATATCCCCTAACTTTTCTAAACGTTTAAACGAGTTAAAATCCAATGTAAAAATACAATCGGCGCTTAGTAAAACTTTACTAACTTTTGCTTCATTCCCCTCAAACACCAACACTTTGTTGTTTGCAGGCAACCAATGTAAAAAATCAGGGTAGGGGTTAGGTACTACTACTTTTACACTTTTACCTATTTGTGTTAAGTAATGGTACAAGCCTAAACTACTGCCCATAGCATCGCCATCGGGACTATAATGGGTAACTATTACAATATTTTTAAGCGATTTTAAAAGGCTTTTAAATTTAACGAAACTGTCTTTTTGCATAATTGTATTTAAAAGTCACAAATTTACAGCTAAAGCACTTAAAAAATGCCTAAAATATTTTTTTGTAAAAATTAATTTGCTACATTTGTCACTCTAAAATTAATTTAAAACAAAAATATAAATGCTAATAGTTCAAATTAAAGAAGGTGATAATATTGAAAAAGCCTTAAAAAAGTACAAAAAAAAGTTTGAAAAAACCGGTGTTGTAAAACAATTACGCGAACGCTCAAAATTTACTAAACCATCAATTGTACGTCGCACCCAAGTTATTAAAGCTGCTTACAAGCAAAAATTAATTATTGGCGCTATCGAAAAATAATAAAGCATTTTAAAAAATGTTTTTTTGTTGTTGAACTTAATTTTAAAAATGCTCTTTTACAAAGTAAATTCGCTTTTAAAAATTAATCTAGCCTTAAAAAAACCTAATTTTCATAAACGCTTTAAAATAAAAGTTTAATAGAATTTATATTGCAATCCTAATTTAAATGTTATAATTTAGATTAGGATTTTTTTATGATCGAAAAACACGTCAGTAACTACACCTCTTATCTCACTCTTCAAAAAAGAGTAAGCCCTTTAACGGTGCAAAGCTACCAATTAGACCTTAGCCAGTTTTTTAAATTTTTGCAATCTGAACTAAACTCAGTTGATTTAACAACAATTACCCACCAACACGCGCGTGGTTTTATTGCGCATTTAATGGATAATAAAATAAGCCCAAGGAGCGTAAACCGAAAGCTGAGTACTTTAAAATCATTTTTTAAATATTTGTTAAAACAGGGCGAAATTCCAAATAATCCAATTACCAAAGTTCAGGGGCCAAAAGTTGCTAAAAAATTACCCGTTTTTATTGATGAAAATCAAACCGAATATTTGTTTGATAAATACAAGTTTACTAACGATTTTACCGGCATACGCAATAAACTAATTATTGATGTTTTTTACCAAACAGGCATTCGCAGGGCAGAATTGCTAGGTTTAAAAGAAACCGATGTGGATATTTATAATACACAACTAAAAGTTTTAGGAAAACGAAACAAAGAACGCATTATCCCTTTTGATATTTCGCTAAAACGCAACCTTGAGAACTATATTTCCGTAAAAAGAAATAACAACTTTGTAAACCCTATTTTGTTGGTTAGTGAAAAAGATACCCCATTAAGCGCACAAACAATTACCAAAATTGTTAACGAAGTTTTGAGTGCCATTACCACAAGCAAAAAGAAAAGTCCCCACGTTTTACGACACACATTTGCCACCCATTTATTAAACAATGGTGCCGATATTAATGCCGTGAAAGAACTTTTAGGACACGCCAATTTACAAGCAACTCAAATTTACACTCACAATACTATCGAAAAATTAAAAAAATCATACAACCAGGCGCATCCACGTTCTGGTAATTAACTAATAACTAATCCATATTAACTAATAACCAAATAAAAAGGAGGAAACAAACCATGACAATCAACGTTCAAAGTGTGCATTTTGATGCCGACAAAAAATTAATAGAATTTATAAACGAAAAAGTTCAAAAATTAACCACCTATTACGATGGCATAATAAATAGCGAAGTAATTTTAAAAATAGATAAAGGCGATAACGCCGAAAATAAAATTGTTGAAATAAAAATGTTGTGCAAGGGGCATGAATTTTTTGCTAAAAAACAATGTGCCAGTTTTGAAGAAGCAACCGACCTTTCCTGCGAAGCCCTAAAAACACAAGTAAAAAAATATAAGGAGAAAATGTTGACGCATTAATCAAATTATACAAACCTTCAAGGTTTCTTATAATATTTGAGAAAACCTTGAAGGTTTATTGTAACTATGTTTTTCTTTCCAACAGCCACTTCAAAGCTCCAACTTCATTATCAAAATATTTAAAGTTTTTTGATTTACCGGCTAAATTTAATGTAAAATTAACCATCAATCTTTGTCCAAAGCCGTAAATAAGTATGGCACCCAAAGGCCATTTTTTAATTTGTTTTATTACAAAAACACTTGCCTCATATTTAAAAGCAAACAATTTTGTCGTTTTTAAATAAACAGCGTATTCATATTTAGAATCAAGGTCTTGCGCCATTTTCCATCCCGCTGTTACTTCTTTTATGCTTAAAAAAACATCTTTTTATAAAAAATTTAAATAGCCCAAAGCCTTTTTCGCTTATAGTTGTTTTTGCAATTTTTGTTTACAGCTAAAAAATAACTCAATGCAATAAAATAAATTATTTTATAAAATTTAAAACTAATTTTAACATTAGTATCATTTTAATGTATTTTATTATATTTACTCTAAATATTTTTTAGATAAACATTATGCAAAAACCAACCTTTGGCGAAAAAACGCGCTACTACTTCGAAAATACTATGTCTGCCGGACCAGGCGGTGTAATTAAATGGCTTGCATTAGCATCATTATTTATGGTGCTGATATTAGGCTTATTAATTTTGGTATTTGGCATTAAAAGTTCGCCCGAAGCCGAGGCTGAGAAATTAGGCTTTATTGAAGGCGCTTGGCAAAGTTTAATGGCTACCTTGGATAGTGGCACTATGGGTGGCGACGAAGGCTGGCCATTTAGAGCGGTACGTTTTATTGCAACCTTAGGCGGTATATTTGTTATCTCTATTTTAATTGGTACAATTTCGAGCGGTATTGATGAGAAATTAGACGAACTTAAAAAAGGACGTTCGCGCGTTTTAGAAACAAATCATACTTTAATTTTAGGCTGGAGCGAAAAAGTATTTTCAATTATTTTAGAAATTATTGAAGCCAACTCTAATCAAAAAAAACCTAGTATTGTTATTTTAGCCGATAGAGATAAAGGAGAAATGGAAGATGAAGTTCGCTCAAAAATTGAAAATTTTAAAAATACAAAAATTATTATTCGCAGCGGTAGCCCTTTAGAATCGAGTGCCATAGCAGTTGTAAATCCAAATGCAGCTCGCTCTATAATTGTTTTAGCTAACGAAGAAGCAAATGCTGATACTTATGTTATTAAATCATTACTTGCTTTAACCAACGGAAAAAATCGTAAAAAAGAAGAATTTAATATTGTTGCCGAAATTAAAGATCCTAAAAATATGGAAGCCGCCGAATTGGTTGGTAACGATGAAGCGGTTTTTGTTTTGTCGTCCGATTTAATTTCGCGTATAACGGCGCAAACTTGTCGCCAATCGGGCTTGAGCGTTGTGTACAGCGAAATTTTACAATTTGAAGGCGATGAAATTTATTTTCAACCAGAAGCAAAATTGGCAGGCAAAACTTATAAGGATGTGGTATTTGCTTACGAAAACAGCGCCGTTATTGGTATTTTAACTAAAGAAGATAAAGCACTAATTAATCCGCCAATGGATACAGTGTTTAATAATGGAGATAGCGTTATTGCTATTAGCGAAGACGACGATACCATTAAATTAAGTGGTAAAACAACGTTTGATGTAAAACAAAATTTATTTAACCGTGCCGAAAATAAAAACAGCGGTACCGAAAAAACATTGGTATTAGGTTGGAACGAACGGGGCGCTAGAATTATTGAAGAGTTAGATAATTATGTTTCGGCAGGTTCGGAAGTTACAATTATGGCAGAAGTAGAGGGAATAGATGAACAATTATCAGAATTAAAAAATAAAATATCTAAACAAAAAATTACTTTTAAAAATGGCGATATTAATGATAAGGCTACTTTAGTTAATTTAAAACCTGAAACGTATGATCATATTATTTTATTAAGTTACAAAGATATGGATGTGCAAGAAAGCGATGCGAAAACATTAATTTGCTTATTGCACTTACGTAATTTAAGTGAAAAAGCCGGTAAAGATTTTAGCATAGTATCTGAAATGTTGGATATAAGAAACCGTGATTTGGGTGTGGTTGCCAAGGCAGATGATTTTATTGTAAGCGATAATTTAATATCGTTAATGCTTAGCCAATTAAGCGAAAATAAAGATTTGAAAAAGGTGTACGACGTTTTATTTGAGGCAGAAGGATCGGAAATTTATTTAAAACCCGTAAGCCGTTATGTAAAAACTGGCGAAACAGTTAATTTTTATACAGTATTAGAAAGTGCTGCACAATTAAACGAAACCGCCATTGGTTATCGAATATCTTCACAAAGCTCTGTTTCCGAAAAACATTTTGGAGTAAATATTAATCCGAAAAAATCAAGCACTATGAAGTATAGCGAAGAAGATTTTATAATTGTGGTGGCTGAAGATTAAAAACTTAATCTACTATTATAATATTGAATAAAAAAAAGAGCTACATATTTGTAGCTCTTTTTTATTTTAAAAATATATTTATTATTTGTTAATAATAATTTTTTGTGTTACAGTTTTATTATCAGCATTTATTTTTAAGAAATAAGTACCGTTTTGTAATTGAGACATACTAATTTTATTATTAATTGCATCTGCGCTTTGATTGTAAACTAACTGTCCAACAATATCATAAATACTAATATTTATATTTTTGGCGTTAATTGCTGATAAGTCTAAATTAAATTCGCCATTATTTGGGTTTGGATAAATACTAACATTACTTAATAAATTAGTATTGGCTTTTATACTTGTTGGTCCCGAATTTTTGACGTGTAAAGTTATCATAGCATTGCTTTGTGTTGATTTAAAAATATTTGCTACATAACAATATGTTGCAGTTGCACTTCCACACGATACACTTATTGTTACACAAGTAGAATAGGTACCAGCCGCAGAGTAGGTATGACTTGGATATAGTCCGGTAGATGAGCTTCCATCACCCCAATACCAAGTTGCACCAGTAATGTTTGAAGGGTAAATAGGGAAGGCATTCCAAGTTAAAGCCAAAGTACTATCTTTATATAAAGAGTAAACAACTGATGGTGCGCAAGCAGTAGAGGCACTAGAAGTTACGATTACAGAATCGCATTTAGACGAACTACAAGCCGTTCCTAAAGAATCGCTAAGATATAAACATACAGTTTTATATCCATTTGAAGTATATGTATGATTTGTTGTTGCACCACTGCCATAGCTTCCGCCACCAAAACTCCAAAAATAATTTGTTGTAGCGGTTGTGCCAGTTGAAGTACTTTTAAAATTCACTAAACCACTTGCACCTAATGTATAAGTAAAGTTTGCATACGATGGGGTACACGTTGAAGTAGCTGTTGTTACATTTACTGAGTCGCATTTTGTGCTGTTACAAGGTCCGCTAATAGAATCAATTATTTGTAAGCATACGTTTTTGTATCCATTAGTTGCAAAAGTATATGATGTAGTTAAGCCACTACCATAACTTCCACCACCAAAATTCCACGTGTAATTTGTGTTTGATGTTGTACCCACCGATGTGCTTAGAAAATTTACTACACCACCTGCACCAACAGTAAAGGTAAAGTTTGCACCACATTGTGCATTACTATTTACGGCTGTAAATAGTGTTATGCCAGCAACTATAGCTGTTGCTAATTTTTTTTTAAAGTTTAAATAATTGTTTTTCATTTTATGTTTTTTAATTTTTTTTAGTGCCTAATTTTTTGGGCTTAAGCATTTGCCCTTCTTATTACACTAATACAAGTAGTTTTATTAAAAGGTTGGGTAAGTTTTAAATTATTTTTTGGTTACTGAGTTTGTCGAAGTAAAAAAAAATTATTTATAAGATACAGCAACCACAGCCTCTGCATTATCAATGGTTTTTACGGTACTTCCATTATATACATTACACTTAAATTGAACTTTAATTTTTTTTGTTTTTTCGTTTTTTTCGTTGTTATCAAAATTTTCTACCGAAATAATTTTAAAATAACTTGTGCTGGGTTGCAACATATTATTTGATATATATTTTACGCCCATGTTATCGGTATAATTTATGGTAATTTTTGATAAGGCTAAAGCATCTGCTAGTTGCGAAATTGAAGTAATACTATAATTTGTTAAACAAGGCATTGGGCTTGTAAGGGTTGCAGCATTGTACTTAGCAAAACTTGTATCGTTTGTAGCATCTATTACTCTTAAAGTTATTGGGTAGGTGCCTGCATAATTGTAGGTATGAGTCGGATTAGCACTTGTAGAAGTTCCACCATCGCCAAACTGCCATAAATAATTAAAAGGCGCTGTGCCTTGCACCGTTGAAGCAAAAGAAATTGTTTTAACGGAATCGCTTACTATAGCAATTTTGCAATTTTTAGCTGGGAAATTTATTTTTTCAAAATCACTAATGTATTGTTGGCAGAAGTTAGTGCTATTTATTCTTAAACTTACGCTATAATTTGAAGATGAATTATAGATATGTGTAGGATTAGCTAAGGTTGAAGTTTGATTATCGCCAAAATTCCATAAATAAGATGAAGCCGTTTTGTTAAAGATAGATTTAAACTGTACAGCAAACTGAGGACTCCCATTAAAATAGTATGATTTTACAACTAACGACGAATCTATTTGAATAGGCGCGTTTAAAGCTGACACTTTAAAATCGTTTATTTTAATTTGAATACTGTTGTTGCAAGTAACACAATTGCTTGGTTTTAAATCGGCAATTAAATTATAAACGTTGTTGCTATCCTGTTGGTTTGAACTGTACATGTAATAATTATTTACTCCAACTTTTATAGAAACGGGTGCCGAATTTATTGTAGCGTTAAAATAAAACGGACTATCGTTTTCGATAACAGAAGCTGCCGGATATTCTTTCTTTTTACAAGCTGAATAGCCAATAATTATTACTGTTAATAAACAGAATTTTAATGTATTTAATTTTTTCATATTTAGATATTAATTGTTTTTTTATTTGTCATATGGAATACGCCATCATAATTGGTGTTTGTTTGCAACAAACTTTTTGACAGTGGCTATTTCATTTTTTAAATAAGTTATAATGCAATGTAATTTTAAAACCTAAGTTTCGTTCAAATACATTAGTATTAAACGTTGTATTATTTTTTATATCACGCGTACCCATAAAAAATTCGCTATTAATAAATAGCTCTTTATAAATTCGTTTTTTATAATAAATAGATAATTGATTATCAAATTTATTAAATCCAGATGTGTAGCCATAGGCGGTTGAAACCTGCTGCCCGCTTTGATAGTTTACGCGTTCGGTGTAAGTTGTTACTTTACTTTTTGAGTTTAATAAATAGGCAAAGTTATATCCAAACCCAACACTATTATTTTGGTTAATTTTATAATCAAATTTTATTGGAGCAGTTAAATAATAAAGTTTTGTAGTAGCAAAAGTTGTAACGTCGCTTTCTTCTCCAAATTTAAAACGCGTAACTTTTGTGGTGTAATTAGTAGTATTAAAATTACCCATAGTGCTATATTGCAAGCCTATTAAAACACCCAATTTTGTTGTAAAAAAATTGTAATAGTTTATGCCAATTATAGCATTAAAACCATTAGCTTCTTTTAAATTTCCATTTTTCCAACCTAATAAATAATTAGTACCTGCTTCAAGTACAAAACCATTTTTAGGAACATCATTTTTTGGGATATTATTTTGAGCTTGTAAATTAATTGCAGAATCTACACCTAAATTGGTAACGGATGCAAATGGCAAATTTAAAATAGCTACATTTTGTGTAGTATCATTTTTAAACAAATTATTTATAATGGTGTAATTAGGTAGTAAAACTTCTGGAAGATTTTTGTCAGTATTATTTTCAACCTCATTAGTTTTTGTAGAAGTGTTAGGTGTAATTTTTTGTTTTGTATCTTTTAAAGTAACTAAAGCGCCATTCATAATAGTAGAACCCGTTGGTTTACTAATTATTGCCAAATTATTTTTTGATAATATGTTTTTACTAATTACTTGGGTTGTATTTGCAATTTGAGGATTATTATTAGCTATATTATTTGTATTATTATTTAAGATTAGTTTGCTATTCGTTTTCGATTTATTTTGATTAGGCGTAATTATCTCATTTACGTTTTTAGTTGTGTTTATGTTTTTATTATTTGGTTTTAAAGTTTTAGTAGATTTATTTTCTGATAAATGTGTATTAGAAGTATGTGTAGGCAATAATAAATAAGTTCCAATACCCAAAAGTAAAACCAAACTTGAAGTAAAAAATACGATGCCTCGTTTTTTACGGTTTCGTTTTTTATCAATATACGCCTTCGCTTTTAACCAATCTTCTTGCTGAAAAGAAAACTCTTTTTGGTTAAGCGCGTTGTTTAATAAGTCTTTAAATTCGTTTTCGTTATCCATAATAATTACGATACTTTTATTTGTAATTCGGTTTTATTAATCAATTCTTTTAATTTTTCTTTCGCGCTATTTAAGTGCCATTTACTAGTGCCTTCTGTAATATTTAGTAGTTCGGCAATTTCTTTGTGTTTAAATCCATCCATATAAAATAAATTAAAAACTTGTTTACTTGCGGGTGGTAGTTGGGCTATCATTTCGTAAATATCGTTTGCATTTATTTTTTTAATGGCGTTATTAATATCTGAGTGTTTATCGGTCTCATAATAATCCTCAACATATTGTACGTTAGAATAATGAATTTTTTCTTTTTTGTATTCATTTATTAATGTGTTTACCATAACTAATCTAATCCATGCTTTAAAAGGTGTATCGGGCTTATGTTTTTTTAAATTAGATAAAATTTTATAAAAGCCAATGTTTAATACTTCTTTTGCTGTTTCTTCATTTTTTGCGTAACGAATGCAAATGCTCATTAAATAGCTATAACAAACTCTAAATAATTCAAACTCAGCTTTGCTATTACGATTAATGCAATCAGTTATTAAATTTTGATCGATTTCATTTAAGTTCATAACATAGCATTTAACTAATACAACTTATTTTGTGAAATGGTTGGGTGAAAAACACAATTTAAAGATAAAAAATATAAAATCAAACTAATTAACTAATAATCAACATATTACAGAAAACGTATGTTGTTAAATTGCCTAATTATTTAAAACAATTATTAAATTTATTAAAGTTTAAATAGTACAAAATGGTTACTTATTGTAAGCAACCTTTTTTTATTTTCTAAATAAGTATGCACCATTAATTATAAGTTCCAAAGTAAGTATGTTGTTTTCCTCTACGTCCAGTCTATTTTAAAATTATTTGGGCAGGTGTTTCAGCTTTTATTACCAATCGCATCTGTTCCTAAAGTTAAAGTTGCATTTCTTTCAGAAACACTGTGTTCAATTGTGAATGATGTAAATTTATTCCAACCTCAATTTTTTAAACACGTTTAATGGTAATTATAAATAAATATTTAATTTTTTACTACCTTTAATTTTCCAAACTAAATGAGCAATAAAGTTTTTATATTCTTTCTATTTTTTATTTTTCAATTTACAGCTAGTAGTGTTTATTCCCAAAAAAAACCTATGGCTACTTTGTATATATACAGGGGCGAAAGAGCCATTTGTAAACAATGGAATTATGATGTTCAGTTTTATGATATTAACGTTTATACCATTAAAAAAAATACTGCTTTAGAATATAAATTTATTAATGAAGGTAAATTAAAAATTACCATTAAGAATTGGTTAAATAGCTGGGCATCAACAGTTTGTTTGAATATTGAAGCGGGAAAAACCTATTATATAAAAATAGATTGTTCTTTAATGGATATAGAATTAAGTACCAATCAAACCAATGGAAAAAACGAATGGGAAAATATATCCAAAAGCAATTTGGTTTCGTTGGTTGAAGATCCTGCAATTTCTTTTTTACAAAAAAACGAAAGTGTTAATACCGAAAATGCAACGTACACCTCAATAGTAAAAACAGATACAGTTAAAAATATTGTTTATGTAAATACGTATAAAGAAAAAATATACGCGTATGAACCCTTTTCAGACGGTGATTTTAATGTTCCCACTACACAAACAACTAACGATTTAAGTTTTGCATTAATTATTGGTAACGAAGATTATTCATCCTATCAATCCGGTTTAAATACCGAAGTAAATGTAGATTTTGCTAAAAACGATGCGTGTGCATTTAAAGAATATGCTACAAAAGTTATGGGAATACCCGAAAAAAACATTAATTTAATTTTAGATGGCACTTTTGGTCAAATAAGTCAGGCAATATCAAAAATAAATTTAATAGCAAAAAATACTGGAGGCAAAGCTCACATAGTTTTTTATTATGCAGGGCATGGTATGCCCGACGAAACGACTAAAACACCTTACTTAATACCGGTAGATATTAGCGGTGCAAATGTAACCTCGGGTATAAAATTAAAAGACGTTTATACAAAATTAACCGAGTATTCGTGCGAACGTGTTTTAGTACTGTTAGATGCTTGTTTTACCGGGGGCGCTAGGGGCGAGGGGTTAATTGCAGGAAGAGGAATTAGTATAAAACCTAAGGATGAATATTTAAAAGGCAACATTGTTGTATTTAGTTCCAGTAGCGGCAACCAATCATCTTTATCTTACAAAGATAAAAAGCATGGAGTATACACTTATTTTTTATTAAAAAAAATGCAGGAAACTAAAGGGGATGTAACTTTAAAAGGTCTGTCTGATTATTTAAAAGAAAAGGTGAGTCTCGAATCTGTTATTGTAAATAATAAGGAGCAAAACCCTCAAACAAACGTTAGTAATGATCTATCTGAAAAATGGCAAAAAATTAAGTTAGTTAAGTAGTATGATAAAAAAATTTTATTTTTTCCTTTTTCTTTTTTTTGGATTTAATTTTTTTTCACAAAAAACCATTGATGTAAAAGGTATTATAGGTTCAGCAAACATTTCAGGCGATGTTAGCCCAAACCTTGCAAAAATACAAGCTTTAAACGATGCTAAATTAAATGCCTTAAAAGCGGCAGGTATTGAAGAAAATATTAACTCTTACCAATTGCTTTTTAGCAGTCAGTTTAAAAACGATTATTCGCAATTTTTTAGTTCCGACATTCAATCTGAAATTCAGGGAGCTGTAAAATCTTATAAAATACTTAGTGAAAAAATTTATTGTAAAAACGAATTAGAAATTGTGTGCGACGTTACTATTGATGCAACCATTATTAAATACGATACTAAACGTGATGTAAGCTTTGATACAAACATTGAAGGCATAAAAGGAGTGTATAACAATGGCGACAATTTAAACTTTAATGTAATGAGTACACAAAACTGTTACCTTACTATTTTTAACATTACAGATGCCGAAGCCATTTTATTATACCCTAATTTATACGAAAAGCAAACTAAGTTAAATGGCTCCGAGCTTTATAAATTTCCGGTAGCTGCCATAGATTATGGTCTAGGCACCGATTTAAAAAAACAAGAAACCAATCGCTTAATTTTTGTATTTACAAAAACACAACTGCCTTATATTAAAATTAATAAAGAGCAAGTTACCTCTAAGGAAACTATTTTTAGTTGGATTTTCTCTATACCACCCGACCAACGTAATGTTGAGTATTTTACACTTAGTATTTTAAAATAATATTTTTAATTACAGTTTGCTTAAAACGTTATGCTATCTTGTACGGTTTTTTACTAATTCCATTTAAGCTTTAACACGCAAAATGGTCGCAAAACTTCTTTTACAGTTTGTAAGCCGCACAAAAACACGTAAGGTGTGTCTGCCGTATTTTTAATCAAAATATTGTTATGCTAAAATGTACAATTTTAAATTGCTCACAGCTTAGTAGCTTGTCGATTAATTGCTTAAAGTCTGCGGCATTTCGAATTCGTAATAGTGTTTTTTTTGCATATTTCGATTGTTACAGTGAAATTTTTGTTTGGCTCTTCGTTTTTAACATCCGAGTTATTGCCAATAACTATTCACTAAACGCATAAACAAATATATAAAAACCCTCATAGATAATTAAATACGTATAAAAAATCTAAAACCAACTACCTTTTTTCTTTCCACCCAAACCCAAAGCACCTAATAAGCCGCGGGCCACTTCTTTCATTACGGTGCGCCCAACTTGACGTACCATTGTGTTTTTACTAGCTTTTTCAACAAACGAAATTTCTTCCTTCTCTTTTTTCTTTGGTTTTTCTATTTCTTGCTCCTCCTCAGTTTCAGCAGCAGCTTTTATTTTAGCATTTAAAATTTCGTAAGCACTTTCTCTGTCTAACTCTTGGTTGTATTTACTTAATAAATTACTCGTTGCAGTTATTTCATTTAACTCTTGTGAGGTTAAAATTCCAATTCTACTATTGGGTGCTTTTAAATGCACCGCGGCTAAAGGCGTAGGCACTCCTTTTTCGTTTAAAGCAGTAATTAAAGCTTGACCAATGCCCAAACTGGTAAGTAATTCGTCGGTTTTATAAAATTCAGAAATGGGATAATTTTCTGCCGTTTTTTTAATTGCTTTTCTGTCTTTTTCAGTAAATGCCCGCAAAGCATGCTGAACTTTTAAGCCCAACTGCGCCAAAATAGCATCGGGAACATCATAAGGATTTTGAGTTATAAAATAAATGCCAACCCCTTTACTGCGAATTAATTTAATAATTGATTCTATTTGGCTTAACAAGGCCTTGGACGCTTCATTAAAAATAAGATGCGCTTCATCAATAAAAATACAAAGTTTTGGTTTTTCTAAATCGCCTACTTCTTCAAAGGTGGCATATATCTCCGCCAAAAGGCTTAACATAAATGTAGAAAATAATTTTGGTTTATCTTGTATGTCCGCAAGCCGAATAATGGATGCAATTCCACAACCGTTCGCATCTAATCGAGCCAAATCTGTTACTTCAAAACTTTTTTCACCAAAAAATTGTTCGGCACCCTGGCTTTCTAATTCTATTATTTTTCTTAAAATAGTTGATGTGGTGGCCGTACTTAAGTTACCGTATTCTTTTTTAATTTTTTCCTTTCCTTCTTCGGTACTATATTTTAATAAGGCTTTAAAATCTTTTAAATCTAAAAGTGGCAATTGGTTGTCGTCGGCGTATTTAAAAAGTAAAGCTACCACGCCAGCCTGTGTATCGTTTAGCTCTAATATTTTACTAAATAAAACCGGACCAAATTCTAAAACTGTTGCGCGTAATTTTATGCCGGCTTCTTTGCTAATGGTCATAAATTCAGTAGTTGTTCCTTTAGCTAAAAATGGAATACCAATTAAATTATGGCGCTCTTCTATTTTCGCGTTTATAACTCCTGCTTTTGCAATGCCGCTTAAATCGCCTTTTACATCCATTAATAAAACGGGTATGCCTGCGGCACACATGCTTTCGGCAATAACTTGTAAAGTAACAGTTTTACCGGTGCCCGTGGCTCCGGCAATTAAACCGTGCCTGTTTAAAGTTTTTAAGGGCAGTTTTATTTGCGCTTCTTTTTGAGGTTTACCATCAAACATAGCAGCGCCTAATGTTATAGCGTTTCCAGTGGTGGTGTAACCCAAAATTAATTGTTGTTTAAATGACTCTAATTTTTCCATAATTAATTTATGGTAAATATATGTATTTGCCGAGCAAAATAAACTTATGCCTCTACCATTTATAAATTTACTAAAGCCATTTAGTATTTAATTATAACCGTATTTAAAATATTTAAATTTTTCACTTACCAAAAGTATATTTTTAAGCAAAAATTGTAAATGAAAAATATATTCCTTTTACTTTAATTCTTTCTTCACTTTTAATAAAGGCGCAAACTTT
>JAYVGH010000057.1:0-13936 GCA_043772435.1 Bacteroidota bacterium | reverse complement strand
TTAAGTAAAAAACGAAGGCAATGGTTTAGCGGCTTATGGAACTATTCAAAGGAATTTGATTATCCTTTCGAATTCTCTATTGCGTAATCTGGGTTTAATATATGTAGAATTAATTGCCCTACCGCCATTTGTAACAAAGTTTGTGTATTAAATTGAAACCAAAAAATACACCAAGCGCATAAACTTTACAAATATAATTGGTGTAATTGCCAAAGCGTTTACCTCAAAATAGCTTAACCTGAATTAATTAAATTGGTGAAAGAAAAAAAGTAAAAAATATTTCGTTTGGTATCTTAAATGTGCTTTTTATTGGTTTATTATTTTGGAAATATTATGAGTTCCTAAAAAAAGATCGGATTATTGTAATATCAAATTCTTTTTAGTTGTTGCTAAACATAATAATACCGTTACTTAGTTTTATCTACAAAAAAACTAATTTGAGCGCTGAAAGGATTTTTTTGGTAAAAATATTATTGTAACTTGCCTTTACTAATCCAATCTTCAATACCGTATTGGTTTAATTCGTAGTAATCTACTTTTTTCACAACTATACCATTATCTAAATAATAAATACGCGGTAAATTAGTGCCGGCCAATTGCACGAAGCTTTTACCCAAACAAAAACTATTAAGTATATTTTCAGTTTTTGTTTCATCAATAAATGGTTTGTAATTAAATTTTTCCCCATTCAAAACAAAGTAAATAGGTAAATTGGGATTATTTTTTTTAATCAATCTAAACTTTTTTGCAGCTATTTTGCAATGCGGACAAGTTAAACTCAAAAATGCAATCACATGTTTTCCTTTACGCAAATCAATTTTTGGTATTTTTACCTTAGCGGTATCTTCGGGATGGTATAGTAGATTTAACTCAAGCGGGTAATTTACTTTTTCGTCCAAGTTGTTTGAGGTGTATTTATAATCAACAGGGTTAACAAGAAATGGAATTATAATTGCTGTAATACCAATTAAACTTAAAATAAGTTTATTAGCTTTTAATTTCCAGCCTTCAAACAAAAAATAAATTATAGTGCCCATTACAATCATTATAATGTTTTTAATAATTGCCTGTAGTGGTGTCATTGGATGTGTTTCTCCAAAACAACCGCAATTACCATTATTACCACTTACATTTATTTGTATTAACAAATAAATTATAAAAAACAGTAATAAGCTAGCCATTAAAGGCAGAGTAAATTTTTTAAGATTATAATTAGCTATTAATAATATGCCTATAAAAAATTCTAAACCAATTAAACACCTTGCAATTAATGGTGCCGTGTACCAATTGCCAATACCAATATCCACAAATGTAAATTCAAATGTTTCAATTACGGGAGTTAACTTAGTATAGCCGCTGTAAATAAATATTAAACCAAGAGCTACAGATAATATGGTGGCAATAATTATTTTTAAAAGTTTCATAAACGAATGTAAAAGTACACAAAAAAAACCGAGTATATATAACAGGTTTTTACAACTTCTTGGGCTCGAACCATGCCGACCAAAAAGGTCGTGACATGATTAACAGTAATATGCAGATCGACTAAATGAATTTTTAATGCATACAGGCTTTTCTTTCAGTTGAATACAATATATTTTGATTTTTTGAGATTTAATAAAGCGTTCTATAATTTCTGACTAATTAAAATTTAAGAACTCAATAATTAAATATTCAGTCCATAGACTTGCTGTTTTACTCCATTTTTCATTTTCATCAGAATTATAAATCGTAAGCCTTTGTATAAAGTTTTCACTCTTTCCAATAAAAAATTTACCGAGTTTATTGGAATATCTGATGCAAACAGCTGGTTGTTTCATAAAACGAAAAAGGGAAAACTTTTGTTTTCCCTTTGCTCCCTCTCCTGGGCTCGAACCAGGGACCCCATGATTAACAGTCATGTGCTCTAACCAGCTGAGCTAAGAAGGATTATTTTTTCTGATTAGGACGGCAAAATTACATTAATTTTAGAAATAAACAATATCTTTACCCGAAAAATTTAAAATATTACATAAATGAGTTTATTAGTTGTTGGAACAGTAGCATTTGATGCCATAGAAACGCCTTTTGGCAAAACAGATAAAATTGTAGGCGGTGCTGCTTCCTATATTTCTTTAGCTGCCTCTTATTTTCATAAAGATATTGAATTAGTATCGGTTATTGGTGACGATTTTCCACAAGATTTTTTAAATATATTAAAAAGTAAAGGTGTTAAATTAGAAGGTTTACAAATAAAAAAAGGCGAAAAATCGTTTTTTTGGAGCGGTAAATACCATAACGATTTAAATACGCGCGATACCTTAGACACCCAACTAAATGTTTTAGAAAATTTTAATCCAATTGTACCTGAATCTGCCAAACAATCGGATTTTTTAATGTTGGGCAACCTGGTTCCTGCTGTACAGCAAAGTGTAATTACCCAACTTACCAAACGCCCAAAATTAATTGTATTAGATACAATGAATTTTTGGATGGATATTGCAATGGACGATCTTAAAAAAACCATTGCAATGATTGATGTTTTAACCATTAACGATAGCGAGGCGCGACAACTATCTGGCGAATATAGTTTGGTTAAAGCCGCGCAAAAAATATTAGCAATGGGGCCAAGTGTATTGGTTATTAAAAAAGGCGAACACGGGGCTTTATTATTTAACAAAGAAGAAGTGTTTTTTGCACCTGCCCTACCTTTAGAAGAAGTATTTGATCCAACCGGAGCAGGAGATAGCTTTGCCGGCGGATTTATTGGTTATTTAGCCAAAACAAAAGACATTAGTTTTGAAAACATGAAACGCGCCATAATTTTTGGTAGTGCCATGGCAAGTTTTACAGTTGAAAAATTTGGAACTGAGCGATTAATTGGTCTTACCAACGAAGATGTTGAACAAAGAGTTCAACAATTTGTTGATTTAGTTCAATTTGACATTTCTTAGCTAAAAATTATCCAAATTTTATACTAATTTTAAATTTTTAGCGTTGTTATATATTAGTGTTAATTAAACGATTTTTATATTTTATTTGTTTAGCTGTTATTTTGGTGTCGTGCAGTACCAAACGCAATACGTTTGTAAGCCGAAAATACCATAATATGACGGCGCGTTACAACGGCTATTATTACTCTAACTTAAATATTGATGATGGTATTTATAAAATAGAAAAAAATAACAAGGACAATTTTGATAAAATTTTACCAGTTTACATTTACCCATCCAGCGAAAAAGCAAAATCTACTTTCCCCGAATTTGATAAAGCAATAAAAAAATCGTCGTTTTGCATACAACGGCACACCATTAAAGATAAAAAAGGTAACGAAGCACCGCATGCCGGTAAATGGATTGATAATAACTGGATAAACATTGGCATTTCATCGTTTTATAAGCGAGAATTTTTTACAGGCTTAGAAAATTTTGAATACGTTGCGCGCACCTACACCAAAAGTAAAGATAAGTACACAGCTATGTTGTGGATGGTTAAAGTAAATAATGAAGTAGGTGCAGTAAGTGCCTCAGAACAAATTATTAGCCTTTTAAAAAACGAAAAAAAATTACCAAAAGCAGTTAAAAAAGAGTTACCTGTTGCTGAAGCTGATTATTACACCCGCCGGGGGCAAAATACCGAAGCCGCTACAAAACTAATGGAAGCTATGCGTAATAGTAACCCCATTACCGGCATTAAACGGGATAAAAGAGCGCGTTACGCCTTTATTATAGCTCAATTATTTGAACAACAAAAAGAAAATAAACGTGCCTTAAAATATTATAAAAAATGTATACAATTAAAACCAAGTTATGACTTGGTATTTTACAGTAAAATTAAAATGGCGCGTTTGTTAGATGTTAAACGCAATAACTCTGAAAAAACTAAAAAAGACTTACTTAAAATGAGTAAGGAGTTTAAAAACAGCGATTATTATGATGTAATTTACTACACACTTGGCGAGATTGAAGAAAAAGAACGCAATCAAACACAAGCTTTGTTTTATTATAAAAAAGCCGTAAAAACAAGTTTAGCTAATCCAAAACAAAAAGCTTTGGCCTATTTAAAAATTGGTGAAATTAATTTTGATTTATCCAATTACCAAACCGCGGGTTCGTATTACGATAGCGCCATTGTTACCTTGCCTAAAGACCACTCTGATTACGAGAGCATTGTTGCCCGTAAAAAAACATTAAATGATTTGGTAACACAAATTACCATTATAAAAAACGAAGATAGTTTACAACGCATAGCTAAAATGAGCGATAGCGAGCGTAATGCCTACATTGATAAATTAATTGCACAAGCCGAAAAAAATGAAGAACGTAAATTAAAAGAAAAAGAGGCAGCTCTAAATTCTAACGGGGGTTTAGCTACCAACACAAATTCTATAAGCAATACGGTGCAGGACTTAAATAGCGGCGTAGTTTCCTTTTATTTTTATAATCCTAACACAATTGCTTTTGGCGTTGCTGATTTTCAAAAAAAATGGGGTAGCCGAAACAACGAAAATAATTGGCGACGAAGTAATAAAGCGGCAACTATTGATAATCCTTTTGATAAGGATACCTCTAAAACAGCTGTAAAAAAGAATATAGTATCCAAAAACTCTAAAAAATCACGCGACTATTATAAAAGCGATTTACCGACTACCGATTCATTATTAACAAAAAGTAATATTAAAATTATAGATGCCTATTACTCCATGGGTTCTATTTATAAAGAAGATTTAAATAACACTAAAAAAGCAGTTGCTTCGTTTGAAGAATTAAATGCTCGCTTTCCAAATAATAAATACGCGTTAAATATTTATTACGTTTTATATCGTGTAAACTTAGCTGAGAAAAGAGAGGACAAAGCCAATTTTTACAAAGAAAAAATAATTAACGAGTTTCCGGATAGCGAATTTGCTTTGCTTTTAAAAAACCCAAACTATGCGCAAGAGCGAAATTCAAAATTAAGTGAGGTTGAATCGTTTTACAACGGCGTTTACAAATCCTTTCACGATGATGCAAACTACCCTCAAGCACTTAACCAAGCCAAAGAAGGTTTAAATAAATTTGGTAACAATATCTTTACGCCAAAATTTGAATTTATAAAATCGTTAAGCATAGGTAAATTAGTAAGCATCGATTCAATGGAATACAATTTAAAATTATTAGTTGCAAAATATCCCAAATCGGAAGTAACGCCTTTAGCAAATGATATTTTATTAGCTATTAAAAAACAAAAAAATCCAGACTTATATAAACCTGTTGAAGCCGGAAAAGTGCAATTAGACACCTTTTTAGTTAATTTTGAAGCGGAACATTTTTTAATAGCAGTAGTGCCCGACGATCCGAAAATTGCAAACGCGTTTAAAACAAATTTAGATGCTTTTTCGGTTAAATATTACAGCGCTAAAAACTTTAATTTAACCAGCAATATATTTGGTACGGGCAAACAATTGGTAATACTAAAATCGTTTGCCAACGCTAACGAAATAATAACCTATTACACTAATTTATTAAAAGACCCTGATGTATTTAAAGGCGAAGTAAAAAGAGAGATGATAGAAGTGTACCCGATTTTAGCAAGTAATTTACCTTACCTTTATAAAAAGAAAAATATAGAAGGGTATAAATTATTTTATAACGACAATTTTAAAAACTTGAATACTAAATAAAGATAAGTCATGCTGAGCCCAGTGGAAGCATGATTTAAAGAAAAAAACTTAAAAACAAAAATTATGTTAGGCATAAGTTCGTCAACTAAAACTCAAAATACCGAAGGTGGTTCGGTTAATTTAATTGGTAATGGCACAAAAATAATTGGCGATATTAACTCAAATGGCGATGTGCGTATTGACGGAAATTTAATAGGTAATTTAGTTACTACAGGCAAGTTTGTATTAGGGCCAAATGGTGTTATTGAAGGAAACATTACAAGTGGCAATGCCGATTTAAGCGGCGAAATTAAAGGTACTGTAAACGTTAGCGAAATGTTATTACTAAAAAGTACATCTAAAATTAATGGCGATATTATTACCGGTAAATTAGCAATTGAGCCAGGTGCCTTATTTACAGGAACTTGTAATATGGGCGCTAAAGTAAAAAACATACAAGCCCATACCGAAAAATTTAATGCCGCAAAAACAGCCTAATCCCTTTTTAAAATACAGCAATTTAGCGCTGCAAATGGGCGCAATTATTGGTTTATCCGCTTGGGGAGGAAATAAACTGGATAAATATTACCAAAATACCATACCTGTTTTTACAATTGTTTTATGCTTATTGGGTATTGGAGGTTCGTTATATTTAGTATTAAAAGATTTTATAAATCCAAAAAAATAATTTTTACAATTATATAGGCACGCTAATAAAAAAATTTGTGCCTTTATTTTCATTACTATCAATTTCTACTATTCCATTTATAATTGTTAAACGCGATTGAATATTTGCCCAACCATTGCCTTTTGATTGATTTAGTTTTTCCTTGTTAAAGCCAATGCCATTATCTTCAATCATTACCGTTAATTCCTTCTCATCTTTTGTTAATTGTATCATTACTTCAGTAGCTTTTGCATGTTTAAGCACATTGTTTAGCCATTCTTGTATTATTCTAAAAACATTAATTTCTATAAAATCGCTAAAACGGTTAATTGTCTCGTCATTATCAATTTCAACTTTTATTTTTTGTGAAGCGTTAATTTTTATAGCAATTTCTTTTAAAGCATCTATTAAGCCATTTTTGTATAGCAGTGCCGGCATTAAATTATGCGAAATAGTTCTAATTTCATTTACACTTTCATCAATTAACTCAATCGTATTTTGATACACACTCTCGTTTATTTGATTGGGGGTAATAGAAGATAAATTTAATTTAGCGGCACCTAATGTTTGTGCTACGCCATCGTGCAAATCTTTCGAAATTCGCTCGCGCTCTTTTTCCTGAGCCATAAAAAAAGTTTCAATTTTTATTTTTTCTTGTTGTAATTTCTCTTCTACTAAAAATTGTTTTTGTTTATTTTTTTGGCGAATAAAAACTATAACAAATACTGCAACTAATAAGGTTAAAACAATAAAAATTAAATTACGTTGGTTTTTACTTTCTAAAATCTCCAATTCGTTTTTAATGTTTTTGTTGGTCAACTCTAAATTTTCTTTTTCTTTTTTTTCGGTTTGATACAATACATTTACCTCTGCTAATTTTTCGGCATGTTCGGTAGTAAAAATAGAATCAATAGTTTGAGCATATAATTTTATAAATTCGTTCGATTTTTTAAAATCGTCTTTTAGTTCATAAGCTTTCGATAGATACGTGTAAGCTTGTTTTAAAAAGATGTAACTTTTTAAATTAATTAAAATTTTTTCTGAAATTAATGCTCTGGCAATTGCCGAATCGGGTTGGTTTTTAGTTAAAAATAGTTCACTTAAATTTAAATTACTTAAAGCAATGCCTAAATTATCGTTTAGTTGTACTCTTATCGCTAACGATTTTTTGTAAAACTCAATAGCAACAGTATTGTTTTTTTTGTAAGCAAATACTTTACCAATATTATTATAAACTACTGCTAAGTTATACGCTAAATTATTTTTTTCAAGTATTGCACGCGATTCCTCAAAGCACATTAAAGCCGAATCTAACTTATTTTCGTCAAAATAAAGGCCTCCAATATTCATTAACACAGTTGATAAGGTTACATCGGCATGTATTTTTTTTGCAATTACTATAGTTTTATTAAAATACACTTTGGCTTCGGTATTTTTATTTAATTCGGTATATATATTACCAATGTTTCCTAAAATTAATGCTTGTTTTTGTTCGTCCTTAAGTTCCTCAAAAATTTTAAGCGATTTATAATTAATCTCTAAGCTCTCTTTAAATTTATTTTGACGCATGTAAACCGAGGCAATATTTGAATAAATACCGGCTACTTTTTGTACTTGTTTTAAATTTGTTCTAATTAATAGTGCATTAAAATAATGAATTAATGCCGTATCATAAATTGCCATGCGGTTATATACGCTGCCTAAGTCGCTTTCCGATTGTGCCTCATCTGCTGGTCTTTTATTAATTTTTGAAAGTTGTAATGCTTTTAAAACATATTGTTTCGAAGCATTAATATCGTTACCTAATAGCTCCCACCCAATATCGCCATACAATTTAATTTTAACGCTATCGGCAATAGTTTTAGTTTCTGAAAGTTTAATTAAACTATCCACTACTCTGCCATGCACATTTTGTGCCTTAAAATTAAGTGTAACACTAAAAATAATAATTAAAATAAGTGTATTAATTTTTTTTGCGTTACAATAATATGTGTATTTTAACATCATAATTCTTCAGGTATAAATATAATTTTTTAATGGAAAAAACAACAATCTATTTAGTTGACGATCATCAAGTTTTAATAGATGGTATTACTTTGCTACTAAATAACGAACCAAATATTACCATAATAGGTAAAAACACCAATCCACTAGTAGCCTTTGAAGAAATTACACAACTTAACCCGCAAATTGTATTAACCGACATACAAATGCCCGAAATTACCGGCATACAATTAACCATTAAAATTAAAAATTATAACCCTAAAATTTCTGTAATTGCTTTATCTATGTTTGGCAGTTATTTTTATGTAAACGAAATGAAAAAAGCCGGAGCTAACGGCTATATTTTAAAAAATTGCAATAAGGCCGAATTAATTAAAGCCATAAATCAAGTACATAATACAGGTAGTTATTATAACGAGGCTATACTTACCGAATTAAAAAATGGCGAAATTAATCAGCCAAAATTAACCTTACGCGAAACAGAAATAATACAGCTTATTGCTAAAGAATTTAACAATTCTAAAATTGCAGAAAGTTTATTTATAAGCGAACGTACGGTTGAAACCCATCGTAAAAATATTTTTAGAAAAACAAATACCAAAAGTGTTCTTGGATTAATTAAATTTGCAACAACCTACAATTTTTTATAACAAAAATACAAAATCTTAGTTTTTTGTTGTGATAGAGTGGTTTTCCTAAATCGATTAACATTCTGTTTCACTAAATTTAACAATTTGTTATCGATAAAAGCCCCTTTTTGTCCGATTAAACCACTATATTTGTACCCGATTAAAAAAAACACATGTAATGTTTTAAAAATCAAGTTATTACAGTAAATTATTGAATTAACAGTACCTTAACCTTAACATAATATATAAAAACCAAAAAACATGACAACAAAAAACCAAAATCCATTTATCGACAATATGGTAGAAACTCAATCTAATTTTATAAACAATTGGATGGATTCAGCAAAAAAAATGCAATCGGCATTAAGTAATGGAAGCATTACTAACGAAGGGCAATCTATTTACAAAGAGTTTTTAGAAAAACAAATGGGCATTTTAACTAGCATGCAACAATCAAGCACAAATATGTTTGATAACGCAAACGGTGCAAACCCACAAGAGTTTTTTAAAAGTTGGTTTAACCAACAAGCCTCTTACGCAAAACAATTAACCGATTTTAACCAAAGCATTTACAGTAGCTATAATAATTTTGGTAAGCCTGCTAACGATTATATGTCAAATTTCGGACAAATGAATTCTTCATATACAAACATTTATAATACTTGGATGAGTACATTAAACAGTAGCTACGATAGTATGACGAAAAATATGAGCGGTACGTTTAATAAAGATGTTTTTTCAAACTACTTACAAGCAAACCAAATGTATGCTAAAATGCAAGAATTTTTTGGCCCAATGGCTGACGCTATGAAAAACGGTAAATTTAATTTAGATGCTTTTAAAAATTATTTTACTGCCGATACTTACTCACACTTAACAAAACAAATGTTTGGTAACGTTTACAATGGCGCACCAATGAAAGAAGTGTACGATAACGGAATGAAACAATTACAAAACTTTTTTGCCAATCAAAATAATTTAAGTAAGGAATATTTTGAAAAAGTAAAAACTATGAGTGCCGAATTTCCTAACATGTTTGCCGCAAATAGCAATATGGCATCTACAAAAGAAATGTACGAAAAAATGAATAATATGTTTGCTAAAACATTTGAGCCACTATTAAAAATTGCTACTCCGGGTAAAGAAAAAGAAAACATCGAAGCAACTATTAGCTTAATGGATAAAATGGCAGAGTATAGCTTTAAACAAGCCGAATTACAAATGCAATTACAAGCTACTACTCAAAAAAGTATTGAGAAAATTGCTAAAGAATACTCTGAAAAATTTAGTAATCCTACCGATTTAACTAAAATTCCTAACGCTCAAGAAATGTACAACGAGTGGGTAAAAGTAAACGAAAGTATGTTTACCGAATTATTTGCTACCGAAGAATTTAGCAAAGTAAAAGGCGATGCTTTAAACTTAAGCATGGATGTTAAAAAACATTTTGAAAAACAATTTGAAGGTATGTTTGCAAACTACCCTTTAGTATTTAAAGCCGAAACAGAAGAATTACACAAAGCTGTTTACAACTTAAAAAAACAAGTAAAAGATTTGCAAACAAAATTAGCTATGAACAATGCTGCTTCTGTTGAAATTTTTGACGAAGAAAAAAATAAAAAAACTGCCGCTAAAAAATAATTTAAATTTATAGTTTTAAAAATCGTCTCAATTAATGTATTGAGACGGTTTTTTTGTTTTATAAAAAACGGTTGCTGTGTTTCTTAAATCGAATAGCGTAACTTATGCTGAATTTGTTTTAGCATCTCAGCCCTTAATTATGATAATTGGCAAGTATTAACTTTACGATAATTAAAAAACTAATTGGTGTCTAAAAAAAATAATTCTTACATTGGACTTTAATAAATACTATACTTATGGAAATTAACGCACTAAAGGAGATGGCCGATATAACTCAAAAAGTTATTAAAAGCTACGAAATATTAAATCAAATTAAAGAAGTTGATATTGCTACAACTCCAAAAACACCGGTTTACAACGAAGATAAATTAACTCTTTACCGTTACAATAAAGATACCGAGCCAAGTTATAAAACACCTGTACTAATTGTTTACGCGTTAGTAAACACCTATAAAATGTTAGATATACAACCGGATAGAAGCTACATTAAAAAATTATTAGATTCGGGTTTAGATGTGTATTTAATTGATTGGGGTTTTCCAACAAAAAGCGACCGTTTTATTAGTATGGACGATTATGTAAACGGTTACATAAATAATTGTGTTGATTTTATTCGTAAAAAAAATAGAATTGAAAAAATAAATATTTTAAGTATTTGCCAGGGTGGAACTTTAAGTGTTATTTATTCATCGCTTTACCCAAACAAAATAAAAAATTTGGTTACACATGTTACGCCAATTGATTTTAGTACCAATGATGGACTTTTATTTAGATGGAGCCGCGATATGGATTTTGATAAATTGGTAGAAGCCAACCACGGCTTAATACCCGGCGATTTTTTAAACCAGGGCTTTGATATGCTAAAACCTATGATGAAGGCGCAAAAGCAACAAGCCCTTACTAACAGTTTAGAAGACGAAACCAAACTAATGAGTTTTTTGCGAATGGAAAAATGGATAGCTGAAAGCCCTGACCAAACAGGTGAATGTTTTCGCCAATTTATGAAAGAACTGTACCAACAAAATAAATTAGTAAAAGGCGAGTTAGAAGTAGGTGGAAAAAAAGTAAACTTAAAAAACTTAACTGCTAACTTGTTAAACATTTATGCTACCGAAGACCATTTAGTGCCTCCCGCAGCAACTACACCTTTAAACAATTTAGTGGGCAGTACCGATAAAGAATTGTACGGCTTTAAAGGCGGACACATTGGTGTGTTTGTAGGCAGCAAATCTCAAAAAGAATTAGCTCCGGCTGTAACGGCCTGGTTGAAAAAACGGGATTAGTAATACTTTAAAACCGACATTAAACACTTACAAACGTTTAAAAACGGATAGGTTGCTCATAGCTACTAGTTAGCAGTAATATGAAAAAAAGAACATTTAGCATCTCCACAGTTTTAATTACTTTGATTTTATTGTCCAGTTTTTCACTTCATAAATCTATGTTAATTTTTCCAGGAAAAGGGGTTGGGCAATTCATAATTAACAAATCGACAAGGAACGAAATTGAAAAGGAATTAGGAGATGGTATAAGATCAATGAAATCTTCTTATAGTGATCATGGTCCGCAAGGTGAAAATTATGACAGACTAGAATACAAAGAATTAGGTTTAACCTTTTCGTTTCGGCTATATACAGACACTATATCCTCGATAAGCATTAATAAGGCGTGTGATTGTTTGACGTATGACGGAATCAAAGCCGGAAGGACGCTAAGGGTAAAAATATACGAAAAATTTGGACAAACACCTCTTGAAAGTGATGTATGTAAAGTAGACTATAAGACAATAGGAATAGGGTTTACATTTGCGAATTGCCGTACAGGAAGTGAATCAGACACATTAACGAGCATAAATATATTTCAACCGCGAAAATAGCACAAATTATACTGCTGGTAACATGGTGCAAAAAACATTGCCGGCAGACGTGCTATTATTTATTTCATCGCAATTAATTACCTTAGTGCAAGCGGACAGCGGAAGCGCTTCGAAAGGCAACGTTTCTTGCACCGAAACCGTTAGCCGCCATACAGTCGGACATTTGTATTTACTTTACAGAGACAACTTTTTTAGAGTTTTTAATAAATTGAAAAATGAGAATATTGCTGCTATTTTTTTTACTGACACTTACACCTGCAACACAAGCCTGCCCTTTTTGTAACTCAAAAACTGCGAAGGAAATAAGAGCTTCACTTTTTGGACCTGATTTATCTTTTAATCTGTTGATTACAATTTTACCTTTCATTATATTTTCAGCCGTAGTGTATTTAATTTACCATGGTGGACTACCATCTAAACGCAGAATTAAGCAATTTAACAACCAAAAAAAATAATATGAACAAAAAACCATTAATTGCAGCAGGCACACTATTAGGAATAGGCTTAGGTGGATTTTTTGACGGAATTCTTTTCCATCAAATTTTGCAGTTTCACAGCATGCTTTCAGCAAAACTGCCACAAACAGAAATTCTTAATGTAAAAATAAGCATGGTGTGGGATGGTCTTTTCCATGCTTTGACATGGGTAACTACGCTCATAGGATTTGCACTACTTTGGCACGCAGGTAAAATTAAAGATTGCCCTTGGTCGGGTCGGACTTTATGGGGAGGTTTGTTTTTAGGTTGGGGGATTTTTAATTCTGTTGAGGGAGTAATTGACCATCATATTTTAGGTATTCATCATGTTGTAGAACGTTTGGGAGTTTCTATTTATGACTATATTTTTCTTGCATCAGGGGTTATTTTCATAATAGTCGGCTTATCATTAATTCGTTTTGGTAAAGCAGACGCATTGCAGACTAATCATGCACCGGCATTCAAATAATATTTGACCACCTCGAAAAGAAGTACGGCGGCTAACATATAAGGATTAAACGATGTTCCGCACCCTTCGGCGGAATTTCGATTTAATCATTTGTTGAACTGTAGCTTCGGTAGCCCTTGCCAATAAAGTGTTTTTGGAAAATTTTGTATTATGCAATTTTAAAAAGAAGAGTTTCTTTTTATTTTAAAAAATGAGTCAAAGTTTGATCTTCATTCTTGTGTTTTTTGATCACCACATAAGCAATGCTTCTTCCATAACTAATAAGTAATGCTTTACTTTTTTGATTAATAACAATGTGCTCTTCAAATAATCAAAACGTATTTTTAAAGCTAATAACATGGTTTTTAGCTTGGTCTACAGTTGTGTAGCTCTCTTTTTTCTTGAAACTCATAATTCAAATTTTAATTGGTTAGAGTATCTTAAACGAAAAAAAAGAACTTTAGTGAACAAAGAGTTAAGTAACGCGGGCTACCGAAGGTTTAGTTCAACACACGGTTTATTCAATTTGGGCGGAAGTATAAGGCATTTGCAAATAAAGTCCCTACGGGAAAGAC
>JAYVGH010000056.1:0-3332 GCA_043772435.1 Bacteroidota bacterium | reverse complement strand
GGAATTTGATTATCCTTTCGAATTCTCTATTGCGTAATCTGGGTTAAAGTCTATTTGTATTAAAAAGCGTTGGCCTGTGTCGAAGACGATTTTTGTTTCTCGCGAAGCGCTCAAATCGTCAGGCTATAATACAAATTAGACTTTAGTTAATTTTATGTAGGCTTGATTTTTTGTTTCTTTTGCATCAAAGCAAAAGAAAGTAAATGATAATTTTTTATTTTTGACCATTAGATTAATCATTAATAAAAATATATATAAATTTTGTACCTTTAAGAATTAATGTATTAATCTTAATGGAATGTTTCTAAAAACAAAAAAATGAAAAATATAATTACCATACTTATTACCTTTTTGTGTTTAGGGGCTGTTGCACAACCGCCACAACGCTTTTTTACAACATTTGGCGGTAACGGCATAGACATTGGCTACTCTGCTAAACAAACGTTAGACAGGCAGTATATTATTACCGGAAGTACAAGTAGTTATGGTGCAGGCAATACAGATGTATATTTAGTAAAATTAGATAGCATGGGGCAAATATTGTGGCAAAAAACATTTGGTGGTTTTGCAAACGATGTAGGTAAATCGGTTATACAAGTACCCGATTCGGGTTACATAGTAGCAGGTTTTACCAGCTCGTTTGGTGCAGGTGGTTACGATGCTTATATTTTACGCACCGATAAAGCCGGAACATTAATTTGGCAAAAAACTTTTGGTGGTACTGATTGGGATTTTGCAAATGATTTAATTTACTCGCCGGATGGTGATATTATGGTAGTTGGCAATACAAGTAGTTTTGGCAATGGAAAAAAAGATGGCTTTGTTATAAAGTATGATTTTTTAGGAAACCTTGTATTTCAAAAATATTTTGGTGGGATAGAAGACGACGAGCTAAGATCAATTATACGTACTAATGATTTAAATATTGCTACAGTGGGTTATACAAAAAGCAAGGGCGATATTAATGGCGATTGCTATTTTTTAAAATTGAATTTAAACGGAGATACTTTGTTTACGAGAAAAGATGGCGGACCTTATAATGACTATTGGTCAGATTTAGTTCAAATGAATAATGGTAATTATATTTTAGTGGGAGCAAAAACTTTTACGGCAAACACCCCGACACATTCTTATAAAAGAGAATACAATTCTAATGGCGTATTCTTAGTTGATGCTGAAAATTACAATAGTTCAAGTGATGAAAATTGGGTATCAATAATAGATTCTTATGCAGGCGCTAATTTTTTTGTTACAATAAGAACTGTTCCTGTACCTGCACTCAATATTGAAGGAAATATTTTTTTACACAAAAATGATTTTACATACCCAGCACTTGTTAATTCATTTTGTGGATCGGAGGATGAATATGTTTATTCGGTTGATAAAACAAAAGACGGTGGGTATGTATGTGTAGGCTATAGTAATAGTTTTGGATCGTTAAATGGCGATGTGTTTTTAATTAAACAAGATAGTACAATTATAACTTACTCAAACGTAGTTAGTATAAAAGAAAATAAGAACTTAGATTTAAATAGCATTTTAAAAAATTTAAATAATAATTATTATGAGATTGAAATGAGTACGAGTAATTCATTTAATATTAAACTAGTTGATATTTTTGGTAAAATAATAATGGAGAGAAAAATTGAAGATAATAAAACTACACTATCTTTAAATGAATTAAATAGTGGGCTTTATATTTTAAACGTATCAACCAATAACACAAATACTAAAAGTTACAAATTAATTAAGAATTAATTAATGAGATTTTTAAATTCTAATACACTTTACTTTCTGTTTTTTTTTATATTAAATTTCATTCTTAAAATTTTATTTTTAGAACATAATCCTTTTTCATATGATGAAATTATAAGCGTAGGTATTACTCAAAAAGATTTTGGACACGTAAAGCATGACGCCGAATGGGATAATAATCCACCATTTTACTATTATTGTTTATGGGTTTGGCTTAAAATTTTTCCTATAACTGAATTTTACTCTCGTCTAATGAGTGTTTTATTTACTTCTACTGCAGTAAGTTTAGCCTTTATTTTAATTCGTAAAAAACTTAACATTTTTACTGCTATTTTGACCTGCTTATTTTTAAGTTTATCAAATATTATTTTGTTTTATGCTCATGATGCCAGAGCATATTCTTTAATATTACTGCTTGGAGTAGTTTCAACATTATTATTTTTTAAATTTTTAGAAAAACCAAGTTATTTTAATTTATTTTTTTTAGCACTCACTAATTTTTTAATCTTATACAGTCATTACATCGCAGCTTTAATTATTGTTGGACAGTATCTTTTTATTTTATTTGTTGAAAAAAGGCAATTTTTAAAATTATATGTTTATCAAAACCTCTTCATAATAGGATTTGTATTATTAAGGTTTACAAAAAAACAATTTAAGCTAATTTTTAATTTTAATATTAATGGCGATTTTTGGTTAAAGCCAGCCACTTTCGATGATTTTTTATATTCAATTAACCAATTGTTTTTTACATATAATTTGTTCGTACTAACCTTTCTACTTTCAATTTTTGGATTTTATTTTGTTTTAAAGAAAAAACGTAATGAAAATATTAAATTTTTAATTTATTGTTTTATTATAGGTTACTTTTCAATTTTAATTTTGTATGTTTTAGGTTCTTTTAAAGCAGTATATTTAGATAGATATTTAATATTTACAATCCCCTTTGTAATTATTTTCAATATTTATTGTATTTCCAAAATTAAAAAAGTAGGAGCTTATATTTCCGCATTAATAATAATACCATTAATTATAAATATTAATTTATGTCCGTTAAAAGGTATGGATTATAAACCTGTGGCAACTATTATAAAACAACAAAATTATAAAAATGAAAGCTGTATTTTAATCAATACGAGCGATAATTTAAACTTATTTTATTATTATTATGATTATACAAATTTCGTGAATGTCAGAAAGCATGATTCTTTAATCCTGAAAGAAAAAATATTTGGAATTAACGATACCAATCAATTTAATGATTTAAATATTCAAAACTATAAACTGATTTATTTAGTCCAATCTTTTAATAAAAAAAATGGAAATGGAGAAGATATTATAAGAAAATTCTTAAAACAATATTACAATCAAATCTTTTATACAAATACTTTTATGGCTACTGAATTTTCAATCTTTAAAAAAATATAGCACCTACAGTTTTTTAATCTCTTTTCTTCAATCTATAATTTAAAAAAAATTAATTATATTTAGTGCTTAAACTAACATTAAAAACTAAGTACCCTCTGTGCCTCAGCAGTAAAAATAACAAAATATGAAAAAACTATTTATACTCCTTT
>JAYVGH010000055.1:0-14315 GCA_043772435.1 Bacteroidota bacterium | reverse complement strand
ATGAAGTTTTGTTTTCATATTTAAGAATGTATTTTTTTTAAGTGTACTTCGTATGTTAAATTATTAAAATCTTGTTTAATCCACAGGGTCTTACCATCTCGCCTTAATATGTGCCATACACTTTCAATACCTTTTGGTGTTTGCCTTAATATATTTTTGCCCACAGCTACGTAATTATAATCTGTTTGAAAATCATTATAGTTATTTATTAGATTAAAATAACCTTACCGTCCATTCCGTTAACGCCATTTTTGGCATCTAATCTATAATAATATTGTCCATCGTACACCCCGTGTTGTATTCCAAAAAACAATAAAATCCAAACTATCAAAACTATGTTTTTCATTTTTAAATCAATTCTTTAGATAAATTTAACTAAATAAATTTAATCAATTTTACCTTACATTTAAAAAAATATTACATTCGTTAAATGAAATCTACAGTTTTTATATTTCTGTTTATTCTATTATTAAATTTTGCAAAAGCGCAAAGCATTTTTATTTATGCCAGCGAAAAAATTAAAGGTGTTGAAATTCCTATTGAACGTGTTGACTTTGAAGTAACGGTAAACGATAGTATAAAAAAGAAATTTACATCAATAAACGATGGTTCTTTAGGTAGAATTTCGATACCAAAAGGTATATACAAAGTAAAATTAACCACCGAAGAATTTGCAGACGGCATAACCGAAGACGTAATTGTAAACGAATCTAAAACTACCAGCTTAATTATAAATTTAGTGCGTTTAACCCCTGCACAAATTGAGGAAAAGAAAAAATTAAACAAAAAGTAATAATTTATTTATTGTCAGTTTGAGCGTAGTCGAAAACCTATCATATTTCTACTACACATAATGTGACATTTTTCGCCACCCTTAAATTGATTCAGGGGTCTGAGCACCAAAACATTTTTAGAACTGAGATGCTGAATCGAGTTCAGCATGACTTCGACATTTTAACCATTGATGTGACATAAATACAAATTAAATAATCTGAGAATCAATTTCAGAAAAAAACTATTCTATCCAAATTTTTTGGTCTTTGCACCTATCATATATATAGTTTTTTAAATTGGCTATTGCTTCTTCAAAATTAGCAGGAGCGTAGCCAAAACGTATATGCTCCTCTTGTTCTTTTTGTATAGCGTTACACGATTTTAAAATATCGCCAATCATTTCTTTTAGTACCACTTCTTTACTTTGGTTTTGTTGGTAGTTTAATTCTACAACTTCGTCTTGTAAATGTTCGCAATATTCTAAAAGTTCTTCTACTTCAGGTTCATCCAACAAATAACTTTTATTTTTAAATAGGTTACGAATTTGTTTTTTCATAAGGGCTAAATTATTTTCGTTACTGCGAGGTAGTAAACAGGCTACAATAATAATATTGCTTCCTTCGTCGCAATAACGGTATTTTGATTAATACATTATCAAACAAAAGTAAAACAAAAAACTTACCAAAATTTTGGTTAAACAAATGAGAAAAAATTAAGCCCACACTGCACCTTTAATTTGGGATAGTTTTCCTCTCCCCCCTTTTGGGCAACCCCTCAAAGAGGTGGATACTGAGAACAAAAAACCCATTTCGAATATTCCGAAATGGGTTTTTAATTATTTTACAATTGTAAGTCAAGGTTAAGCTTCAATTTCAGCTTCTTCTTTACTTGCCATTAAACGCTCGTACTCTTCTTTGCTTCCTACTACTAATTTTTCGTATTGGCGTAAACCTGTACCGGCTGGTATTAAATGTCCAACAATTACGTTTTCTTTTAATCCGTTTAGGGTATCAACTTTACCATTTACAGCAGCTTCGTTTAATACTTTAGTCGTTTCTTGAAACGATGCGGCCGATATCCAACTACTAGTTTGTAACGACGCTCTTGTTATACCTTGTAACATACTTTCGGCAGTTGCAGGCACAGCATCACGGGCTTCAACAATTTTTAAATCTTTACGGCGTAATACTGAATTTTCATCACGTAATTTACGGGCAGTAATAATTTGTCCACGTTTTAACTCCGTACTATCACCTGGTTCAATAATAACTTTTTTACCAAAAATGTTGTCATTTTCAGTCATAAAATCAAGCTTATTAATTAATTGCATTTCTAAGAAAATAGTATCGCCCGGATCAACAATTTCAACCTTACGCATCATTTGACGTACAATGGTTTCAAAATGTTTGTCATTTAATTTTTGACCTTGTAAACGGTACACCTCTTGAATTTCATTTACTAAATATTCTTGAACAGCAGTTGGTCCTTTAATCGATAAAATATCACTTGGTGCTGTAGCTCCGTCTGATAAAGCCTCACCGGCTTTTACGAAATCATTTTCCTGAACTAGAATGTGTTTACTTAAGTTTACTAAATAATTACGACGCTCGCCTGTTTTAGCTTCTACCACAACTTCGCGATTACCACGTTTAATTTTTCCAAAAGTAACAATACCGTCAATCTCACTAATTACAGCAGGATTACTTGGGTTACGAGCTTCAAATAATTCTGTTACACGTGGTAAACCACCGGTAATATCACCTGTTTTACCTGTAACACGAGGAATTTTTACTAAAATTTGTCCCGGTTCAATTTTTGCCGCCTCGTTTACAATTATATGTGCGCTAACCGGAATATTATATGTTTTTAAAGGCTCACCTTTTTTGTCTACAATTCTAATTGTAGGACTCATGGTTTTGTCTTTACTTTCAATAATTACTTTTTCGCGGAAACCTGTTTGCTCATCGCTTTCTTCGCGGTAGGTAATGTTTTCTTTAATGTGCTCATATTCTACTGTACCACCAAATTCAGAAACGATAACAGCATTGTATGGATCCCAATCACAAATTAATTCGCCTTTTTTAACTTTAGCACCTGGTTTAATATAAAGATTAGAACCATAAGGGATGTTACCAGTTGTTAGCGTAATACCTGTATTTACGTCGGTAATTCTAACTTCTGTACTACGTCCAATAACAATATTTGCTTTTTTACCATCGCTTACACGCTCTACAGTGCGCAATTCATCAATTTCGGCAATACCATCATATTTAGCATCTAACTTAGATGATGCTGCCGTATTAGAGGCAGTACCACCTACGTGAAAAGTACGTAAGGTTAATTGTGTACCCGGTTCACCGATTGATTGTGCAGCAATTACACCTACAGCCTCACCTAATTGAACTAAACGTCCGTTAGATAAGTTACGTCCGTAACATTTTGCACAAACACCACTACGAGATTCGCAGGTTAATACCGAACGGATATCTACTGTTTCGATAGGTGAACGTTCGATTAACGAAGCAACATCTTCACTAATAATTTCGCCACCGGCAATAACTAAATCGCCTGTAGTAGGGTGATATAAATCGTTTACAGCTGTACGGCCTAAAATACGATCGTATAAACTTTCAACAACATCATCGTTATTTTTTAAAGCGGTCATATTTAAACCACGTAATGTACCGCAATCAAATTCGTTAATAATAACGTCTTGCGCCACATCTACCAAACGACGGGTTAAGTAACCGGCATCGGCAGTTTTTAAGGCTGTATCGGCTAATCCTTTACGGGCACCGTGGGTACTAATAAAGTATTCTAAGATCGATAAACCTTCGCGGAAATTTGATAATACAGGATTCTCAATAATAGAAGCCGTTGTATCACCTGCTTTTTGTGGTTTTGCCATTAAACCACGCATTCCACTTAATTGTTTAATCTGCTCCTTACTACCACGTGCACCAGAGTCAAGCATCATATAAACAGAGTTAAAGCCTTGTTTATCGGTACTTAATTTATCTAATACTTGTTTGGTAACTTTACTATTAGCATGCGTCCAAATATCAATAATTTGGTTGTAACGCTCGTTGTTAGTAATAAAGCCCATGTTGTAGTTATTTACTACCTCATCCACTTCGGCTTGTGCCGATGCAATAATTTTTAATTTTTCGGCCGGGGTTTCAATATCGCCTAAGTTAAACGATAATCCACCTTTAAAGGCTGTTTTAAAGCCAATTTCTTTAATTTCATCAAGGAATTTGGCAGTTTTAGCCATACCAGTTTTTTTAACAACCATTCCAATAATATCGCGTAACGATTTTTTGGTTAATAATTCGTTAATAAAACCAACTTCGTGAGGTACAACAATATTAAATAAAACACGCCCTGCGGTAGTTTCAATAATTTTGGTTACTAATTTATCGCCATCTAAAGCGTTGGTAACTCTAATTTTAATTTGTGCATGAATGTCTAATTGTTTTTCATTAACAGCAATTACAACTTCTTCTGCACTATAAAACATTTTGCCTTCGCCTTTTACTTCATCGCCTGGTAAATTCTTTTTAGGTTTAGTTAAATAATACAAACCTAAAACCATGTCTTGAGATGGAACAGCAACCGGCGCACCGTTTGATGGATTTAAAATGTTATGAGAAGCTAACATTAAAATTTGAGCTTCTAATATAGCCGCATGCCCTAAAGGTAAATGCACCGCCATTTGATCACCGTCAAAGTCGGCATTAAAGGCAGAACATACTAATGGATGTAATTGAATGGCTTTACCTTCAATTAATTTTGGTTGAAATGCTTGAATACCTAACCTGTGTAAGGTTGGGGCACGGTTTAACATTACAGGATGACCACGTAAAATGTTTTCTAAAATATCCCAAACAATGGCTTCTTTTTTATCAACTATTTTTTTAGCAGATTTTACAGTTTTTACAATACCACGCTCAATCATTTTACGAATGATAAATGGTTTAAATAATTCTGCAGCCATTTCTTTTGGCAATCCGCATTCGTGTAATTTTAATTCAGGTCCTACAACAATTACCGAACGTGCTGAATAATCTACACGCTTACCTAATAAGTTTTGACGGAAACGGCCTTGTTTACCTTTTAATGAATCGGATAATGATTTTAAAGGACGGTTGCTATCGGTTTTAACTGCATTAGATTTACGCGAGTTATCGAATAACGAATCTACAGACTCTTGCAACATACGTTTTTCGTTACGTAAAATTACATCCGGCGCTTTAATTTCGATTAAGCGCTTTAAACGGTTGTTACGAATAATAACACGACGGTATAAATCATTTAAATCGGAAGTAGCAAAACGGCCGCCATCCAATGGAACTAATGGGCGTAATTCTGGTGGAATAACCGGAACAACTTTAATAACCATCCATTCCGGACGGTTAACAATATTTTGATTTGCCTGACGGAATGCTTCAATAACGTTTAAGCGTTTTAAAGCTTCGTTTTTACGTTGTTGAGATGTTTCGTTGCTAGCTTTGTGACGTAATTCGTATGATAATTCATCTAAATTTAAACGCGATAATAAGTCAGCAATTGATTCTGCACCCATCTTCGCGATAAATTTATTTGGGTCTGCATCGTCTAACAACGCATTTTCTTTTGGTAAAGAATCTAATACGTTTAAATATTCTTCTTCCGTTAAAAAATCTAAATAACTAATACCATTTTCGGCAGCAGCACCACTATTAATTACTACATAACGTTCGTAGTAAATAATCATGTCTAATTTTTTAGTTGGTAAACCCAATAAGTAACCAATTTTGTTTGGTAACGAACGGAAATACCAGATGTGAGCAACAGGTACAACTAAATTGATGTGACCCATACGCTCGCGACGTACCTTCTTTTCAGTTACTTCAACACCGCAACGGTCGCAAACAATTCCTTTGTAACGAATACGTTTGTATTTACCGCAGTGACATTCAAAATCCTTAACCGGCCCAAATATGCGCTCGCAAAACAAACCATCTCTTTCGGGTTTGTAGGTACGGTAGTTAATGGTTTCTGGTTTTAACACCTCACCACTCGAACGACGTAAAATCGTTTCGGGCGATGCCAGACTGATGATGATTTTTGAGAAATTTGATTTTTGTTTATTATCTCTTCTTAACGCCATGTTTTTAGTTCAAAATTTAAAATTTATAATTCAAAAATTCAATCTCACTATTCCATTGTAATGTCTAATGCCAAGCCACGTAATTCGTGCAATAACACATTAAACGATTCCGGTATACCAGGTGCAGGAATGTTGTCGCCTTTTACAATTGCTTCGTAAGCTTTTGCACGGCCCATTACGTCATCCGATTTTACAGTTAATAATTCTTGTAACACGTTAGCTGCACCGTATGCCTCAAGCGCCCAAACTTCCATCTCGCCAAAACGCTGACCACCAAACTGTGCTTTACCACCTAAAGGTTGTTGCGTAATTAATGAATATGGCCCTATTGAACGAGCATGCATTTTGTCATCTACCATGTGGCCTAATTTAAGCATATAGATAATACCAACAGTTGCCGGTTGATCAAAGCGTTCGCCTGTTCCACCATCGTATAAGTAAGTACGACCGTATTGTGGTAAACCTGCTTTTTTAGTGTAATCGTCAATTTGTTCAACAGTTGCACCGTCAAAAATAGGGGTTGAGAATTTCAATCCTAATTTATCACCGGCCCACGCTAATACAGTTTCGTAAATCTGTCCAAGGTTCATACGCGAAGGCACACCCAATGGATTTAATACGATGTCAACAGGTGTTCCATCTTCTAAAAACGGCATATCTTCTTCTTTAACAATACGTGCAACAATACCTTTGTTACCGTGACGACCAGCCATTTTATCACCCACTTTTAACTTACGTTTTTGTGCAATGTAAACTTTAGCTAATTGTACAATACCATTTGGTAATTCGTCACCTACAGTAATTTGGAATTTCTCACGTTTGTATTTACCTAAAAAATCGTTGTACTGAATCATAAAGTTATGTAACAAACGTTCAACCTGTTCGTTTTTATCTTTATCTGTTGTCCAGTTACTTGGATTAACTTCGCTGTAATCAATACGCTCTAAACCTTTTTGAGTAAATTTAGTACCACGAGGTACAATTTCTTCACCTAAAATATTAGTAACACCTTGCGATGTGCGACCATTTACCAAAACAAATAGTTTATCAACTAATTTTAATTTTAAGTTATAAATATTTTTTTCGTGATCGTTATCTAATTTTTCAACTAACGGTTTTTCTTCCGCTTTTTGTTTTTTATCTTTTACGGCACGCGAGAATAAACGTTTGTCTACAATTGTTCCTTTAATAGATGGTGATACGCGTAAAGATGCATCTTTTACGTCACCGGCTTTGTCGCCAAATATAGCACGTAATAATTTTTCTTCCGGTGATGGATCTGTTTCTCCTTTTGGAGTAATTTTTCCAATTAAAATATCACCTTCTTTTACTTCGGCACCAATGCGAACAATACCTTTTTCATCAAGGTCTTTAGTAGCTTCTTCGCTTACGTTTGGAATATCGGGAGTTAATTCCTCCATACCACGTTTAGTGTCGCGAACTTCTAAATTATATTCATCAATGTGTAAGGAAGTAAAAATATCTTCACGCACAATTTTTTCATTAATTACAATTGCATCCTCAAAATTGTAACCTTTCCAAGGCATAAATGCCACTTTTAAGTTACGGCCCAATGCTAATTCGCCTTCTTGGGTGGCATAACCTTCGCTAAGCACCTGACCTTTAGATACTTTGTCGCCTTTTTTAACAATTGGCTTCAAATTAATACACGTACTTTGGTTGGTTTTTTGAAATTTAGTAATTTTGTATGATTTCACATCTCCTTCAAAAGAGATTAATTTCTCCTCTTCTGAACGGCTGTAACGGATGGTAATGGTATTAGAATCAACATACTCAACAACGCCATCGCCTTCAGCATTAATTAATACACGACTATCTGTGGCTACTCTAGCCTCGATACCTGTGCCAACAATTGGTGCTTGCGGACGTAATAATGGCACTGCCTGACGCTGCATGTTTGAACCCATTAAGGCACGGTTAGCATCATCATGCTCTAAAAACGGAATTAATGAAGCCGCAATAGAAGCAATTTGATTTGGTGCTACATCCATTAAATGAATTTTTTCAGGATCTAAAACCGGAAAATCGCCCTCGTAACGAGCTGTTACTTTTTTGGTGATAAAGTTTCCTTTTTCATCTAATTCAGCACTTGTTTGCGCAATATTTTTTTGATCTTCCTCTTCAGCGGTCAAATATGTAATTGGTTTATTAATATCTACTCTTCCGTTGGTAACCGAGCGAAAGGGCGTTTCTATAAAACCTAATTTATTTACTTTAGCATACACGCATAAAGATGAAATTAAACCAATATTTGGACCCTCAGGTGTTTCAATTGTACATAAACGGCCATAGTGAGTGTAGTGAACGTCACGTACCTCAAAACCTGCGCGTTCACGACTTAAACCTCCTGGCCCTAGTGCCGAAAGACGACGCTTGTGCGTAATCTCCGATAAAGGGTTGGTTTGATCCATAAACTGAGATAATTGATTTGTTCCGAAGAATGAATTAATTACGGATGATAAAGTTTTAGCGTTAATTAAATCTGTTGGAGTAAATACCTCGTTATCACGTACGTTCATACGCTCACGAATGGTACGCGCCATACGGGCTAAACCTACACCAAACTGAGAAAATAGTTGCTCGCCTACAGTTCTAACACGACGGTTAGATAAGTGATCAATATCATCCACATCGGTTTTAGAATTAATTAATTCGATTAGATATTTGATGATTAATATCATGTCTTCTTTCGTTAAAACACGAATAGAAGCAGGAATATCTAAACCTAATTTTTTGTTAATACGGTAACGACCAACTTCTCCTAAATCGTAACGTTTGTCAGAAAAGAATAATTTATCAATTACACCGCGAGCAGTTTCTTCATCCGGTGGTTCAGCATTACGTAATAAACGATAAATAAATTCAATTGCTTCTTTTTCAGAATTGGTTGAATCTTTTTGTAGCGTATTGTAAATAATTGCAAAATCGGTAGTATTAATATCCTGTTTGTGTAAAATAATTGATTTTACATCCGCGTCTACAATTAAATCAATATGATCGTCATCTAAAATCGTTTCACGATCTAAAATAACTTCATTACGTTCAATAGAAACTACTTCACCGGTATCCTCATCTACAAAATCTTCTAACCATGTTTTTAAAACACGCGCAGCTAAACGGCGACCAACTTCGCGTTTTAAACCGGCTTTGCTAACTTTTACTTCGTCGGCCAAGCCAAATATTTCTAAAATTTGTTTATCGCTTTGAAAACCGATAGCACGTAATAATGTGGTAACCGGTAATTTCTTTTTACGATCGATGTAAGCGTACATTACATTATTAATGTCGGTAGCAAATTCAATCCACGAACCTTTAAAAGGAATTACACGGGCACTGTATAATTTAGTTCCGTTGGCGTGACGGCTTTGACCGAAAAACACGCCTGGAGACCGGTGTAACTGAGACACAATTACGCGCTCAGCACCATTTATAATAAATGAACCTTTGGGCGACATGTAAGGTATAGTGCCTAAATACACATCTTGCATAATCGGTTCAAAATCTTCATGTTCAGGATCTGTACAATAAAGGTATAATTTTGCCTTTAAAGGAACAGCATAAGTTAAACCACGCTCAATACACTCATCTATTGCGTAACGAGGCGGGTCGATGTAATAATCTTTAAATTCCAATACGAAATTGTTTCGCGCATCAGAAATAGGAAAATTTTCGGCAAACACACGAAATAAACCTTCTTTTTTCCGGTTTTCGGGTGTTGTTTCTAATTGAAAAAAATCTTGGAAAGATTTTACTTGAATATCTAAAAAGTCCGGATATTCGATCGGGAACTTGTTTGACGAGAAATTAACTCGTTTTTGATTTTTTGTACTTGCAGCCAATTTTTAGTTTAGGTTAAGTTAATAAATCTTTGACTAGAATTTTTAAAAATTTGGTTTTTTGTTAAAACTTTAATTTAAACTTTTAATTTTACTTGTAAAGGTAACGCTATAGTTTAAGTATTGTTTGCCTATTAAAACTAATTTTTGCTAATTTTTATATTTTTAAAAAACTTAAAAGTGGCTCTATGTTTCAAGAGCCATTTTTAATAAAATTTGATTGAAATTACTTAATTTCGGCTTTAGCACCAGCTTCTTCTAAAGCTTTTTTAATTGCTTCAGCTTCTTCTTTGCCAACACCTTCTTTTATTGCTTTTGGAGCGCCGTCAACTAAGTCTTTAGCTTCTTTTAAGCCAAGACCTGTTAAGTCTTTTACAACTTTTACAACACCTAATTTCGCTGCACCTACTTCAACTAATATTACGTCGAAACTAGTTTTAGCGGCAACTGCATCGCCACCACCTGCACCGCCTGATACAACTACTGCAGCAGCAGCTGGTTCAATTCCGTGCACATCTTTTAATTCGGTTGCTAATTCTTGTACTTCTTTTACTGTTAAGCCTACTAATTGTTCGGCTATTGCTTTAATATCTGCCATTTTTATGGGTTTTATTGGGTTAATTAATTATTTAATTATTTTTTTGTTATTTATTTAATTGTTTTTTAACAGTTTAAGCTGCTTCTTTGTCGCCGGTATTTGCACGGTTTTCTAAGCCACCTATAACGCGTTGAATTGGCGATTTTAATAATGCTATTACATCGGCAATTAATTCGTTTTTAGATTTTAAGTTGGCTACGGTATCTAACTGGTCATCGCCCATAAATACCATTTGCTCAACATAAGCTGCTTTTAAAGCCGGCTTTTTTTCGTTTTTACGAAACTCTTTAATAACCTTTGCCGGTGCGTTTGAAACATCGGTAAAAATTAAAGCAGTTTCACCTTTTAAAGCAGGAATAAGCTCAATCATTTTACTGTCTTTTGCTTGTTCTAATGCTTTTTTAAGTAAGGTGTTTTTAACTACTTGTACAGTAATTTTCTTTTCAAAACAAGCCTTGCGAAATAAGTTTACTTTTTCAACTGTTAAGGTTGAACAATCTGCTAAATAGATTTTGTTGTTGGCATTTAGTTTTTCAACTAATTGCTCAATTGCTATTGTTTTTTCTTGTTTGTTCATTTTTAGCAGTTTTTTAATTGAATAATTTGTTATCGATAATAATACCCGGACTCATAGTACTGCTCATAACTACCGATTTTACGTAAGTTCCTTTAGCACTGCTTGGTTTTAATTTTTGGATAGTTGAAAGCAATTCTTGAGCATTTTCGGCAATTTTATCAGCATCAAACGATACTTTACCAATGCCTGCATGAATAATTCCTGCTTTATCTACTTTAAAATCAATTTTACCACCTTTTGAGTCGGTTACTGCTTTACCAATATCCATAGTTACGGTACCGGTTTTAGGATTTGGCATTAAACCACGAGGGCCTAACACACGGCCTAAAGCCCCTACTTTACCCATTACTGAAGGCATAGTGATAATTACATCTACATCTGTCCAACCACCTTTAATTTTTTCGATGTACTCGTCTAACCCAACATAATCGGCGCCGGCGGCTCTAGCTTCTGCTTCCTTATCAGGAGTTACAATTGCTAAAACACGCATAACTTTACCTGTACCGTGAGGTAAGGTAACAGTACCGCGAACCATTTGATTAGCTTTACGAGGATCAACTCCTAAACGGATCGCAAGATCCACAGAGGCATCAAATTTAGTTGTAGAAATTTCTTTTACAACCTTTGAAGCATCTGCAACGGTGTGGGCTTTAGCAGCATCATACTTTGCTACTATTGCTTTTCTTTTTTTAGTTAACGTTGCCATTTTGTAAGCTTTGTTTAATTGTTTATACTTTATTTAATTGTTGTTTGGTTAGAAAGGCTTATCGCCTGCTACTGTAACACCCATACTACGTGCTGTGCCTGCAACCATTGTCATTGCCGATTCAATTGTAAAACAGTTCATGTCAACAATTTTATCTTCTGCAATAGTTTTAATTTGAGCCCAAGTTATTGAGCCTACTTTTTTACGGTTACTACTTGGCGAACCAGCTTTAATTTTAGTTACCTCTAATATTTGAACTGCAACCGGCGGACGTTTGATAATAAAATCGAACGACTTATCGGTATAAACATTAATTAATACTGGTAAAATTTTACCCGGAGATTCTTGTGTACGCGCATTAAATTGCTTACAAAACTCCATAATGTTTACACCTTTCGCACCTAATGCAGGTCCAATAGGAGGCGAGGGGTTAGCAGCTCCACCTTTAATTTGCAATTTTACTATTGCCGATAACTCTTTTGCCATTTTTATTTGTTTTTTACGTGTTGTTTATTGCTGATAAATAATTTGAGATAAAGTTTACTTTGAGTTGGAAGCAGCAAAGCGTCTCATTTTAACCGAAATTATTTAATCAATCAATGTTTTTATATTTAAAAAATTCTAAATTCTAATATCTAAATTCTAATCAGGCTTCTACTACGCTCAGCCTGAAAATGTTTACTCTTTTTCTACTTCGCCGTAATTTAATTCAACCGGTGTTTTACGGCCAAATATTTTTACGGTAACTTTAATTTTCTTTTTATCGTCCATTATCTCTTCAATAACCCCATTAAAGCCATTAAATGGCCCGTTAATTACTTTAACCGATTCGCCCACAGTGTAGTTTGACGCTACAGTGCCTTCGCTTTCAGTTAACTCATCAACCTTGCCTAAAATACGGTTAACTTCGCTTAAACGCATTGGAACGGCAACGCCACCTTTACTTTCGCCCAAAAAACCTATGACACCGGTTATATTTTTAATGATGTGAGGAATTTCGCCACTTAAATTGGCTTCGATAAGAATGTAACCCGGATAAAAAGAACGTTCTTTTGTTAATTTTTTTCCGTTACGAACCTGAATTACTTTTTCGGTAGGGATTAGTACTTGCGATACATAATCGTTCATACCTAAACGTCCAATTTCAGATTCAATATATTGTTTTACCTTTTTCTCTTGTCCGCTAATAGCACGTACTACGTACCATTTTTTGGTTGAGGTGTCGGTTTTTGTTATTTCGGCCATTTTAATTTTTTAAAAATTACTTAATTAATTCGTAAGCTTGTTTCATTAATAGTTCAAATACATAATCCATTACAAACACTATTAAAGCTATAATTATAGACGAAACCATAACTACAATGGCACTGCTTTGTAATTCAGGCCAAGTTGGCCAGCTTACTTTATTTACTAATTCGTTTTTAGTTTCTGAAAAATATGTTCCTATTTTGCTCATTTATTCTTAAATTAAAGATGAAAGATTAAAAATTAAAGATTTAACTTTAATAGAAAATCTACTTATTGCACGGGTGGAGAGATTCGAACTCCCATCAACGGTTTTGGAGACCGGTATGCTACCATTGCACCACACCCGTAAAATTCAATTAAAAATCTAATTTTTGACTAAATTTTTTAATTATTGCTCTTAAACTTTCCACCTCTTAAAAATAGCAAAATGGCATCCCATTTCAAGGTGCCATTTTGCCTTTAAAAATTTCTAAAATTTTCTTTTTTGTCGTTGAACTCCATTTTTTAAATGCTCATTTTTTTTAATAAATTCCGTTTCAAAAAATTCGTTCGCCTAAAAAAATCTAATTTTTAGAAATTTTTTATTTTAATGACTATGGCTTAGTCTAAAATTTCTGTTACCTGACCAGCTCCAACTGTACGACCACCTTCGCGGATAGCAAAACGTAAACCTTTATCCATTGCAATTGCATTGATTAAGTTTACTTCGATTGTAACGTTATCGCCAGGTAATACCATTTCGCGACCAGCTTCTAACGTAATTTCTCCTGTTACGTCAGTAGTACGGAAGTAGAATTGCGGACGGTATTTATTTTGAAATGGAGTATGACGTCCACCTTCTTCTTTTTTCAAAATGTACACTTCGGCTTTAAACTTAGTGTGAGGTTTTACAGTACCTGTTTTGCAGATAACCATACCACGTTTAATATCTTTTTTATCGATACCACGTAATAATAAACCTACGTTATCACCAGCTTCGCCGTAATCTAAAATTTTACGGAACATTTCAACCCCAGTAATTGTAGATGTTAAACCAACAGCACCCATACCAATAATTTCAACACCATCATTTGTATTAATAGTACCAGTTTCGATACGACCTGTAGCAACAGTTCCACGACCAGTAATTGTAAATACATCTTCAACCGGCATTAAAAATGGCTTATCTTTTTCGCGAGGAGGAATTGGAATATAGCTATCAACTGCATCCATTAAATCCATAATTTTTTCCATCCATTTAACGTCTTTGTTTAAGCCACCTAATGCAGAACCTTGAATAATTGGAGTAGTATCGCCATCGAATTTATAAAAAGTTAATAACTCGCGTATTTCCATTTCAACTAATTCTAATAATTCGACATCTTCAACCATATCCACTTTGTTCATAAACACAACTAATTTAG
>JAYVGH010000054.1:0-29103 GCA_043772435.1 Bacteroidota bacterium | reverse complement strand
ATGATATTAAAGTTGATGATATTATTGAAGGATATGATATGGTTGAGATTAAAGCGAAACTTTAAATAATTTTAAATGATAAATGTTAGATTTTAAATTATTAGTAATCATTTAAAATTTTTAATTTCACATTTTTAATTTCAAAAAAGGGGGATTAGCTCATTTGGCTAGAGCGCTTCGCTGGCAGTGAAGAGGTGATCGGTTCGAATCCGATATTCTCCACTTTTAAACTAAAAAGCCTTTACATTAAATTGTAAAGGCTTTTTTTTAAGTTATTTTTTGGAGATTATTTTTCTACTTGCGTATCACCCACGTATAAACCGTTTTTGTAAACAGCTACACGGGTTAAAATACCATTTTCGTTATAAAAATAAGCTTTACCTTCTATAAATGTATTATCTTTAAAAACACCATCTTTGGTAATTTGTTTGTTTTTATTATACAGTGTATTTGGACCATTCAAAACCATAGGACCTTTTTTTACAGCTTCGTTTGGCTTTTCGTCAGCAGTTAATTTTAATTTAGGAGCGTTATCTGCCGGATTTTCAGATTTAACTACCATAGGTTTTTTAGGTTCAAATTCTTTAATTTCTCCTACATTTCCATCAGCAAAATTTTTCTCAGCTTTTATATCTCCATTTTCAAAGTATTCTTTAATTAAACCGGCTTCTTTTCCGTTTGTAAAATTACCTTCAATAGCTTTTTGTCCGTTTTCATAATAATAGGTTTGCGCACCTTCGCGTTTACCGTTAGGGTTAAACACAAACTCGTGTTGTACCTGTCCGTTTTCGTAATATAATTTGTAATTACCTACCCAACGGTTGTTTTTCCAGTTACCTTCTTCGCTAATTTTACCGTTTTCGTGAAACATTTGAGCATAACCATCAGGTTTACCATTAGTAAAGGTTAATTTATTTCTCATATTTCCGTTACAGAAATATTCAATCCAAACATCTTTTTTGCGGTTGTCTTGGTATTTTCCCTCCTCCACTTTTGCTTCGGGGGCGTAACAGGTACCGGGTTTATGCTTTCCCATTAAAATCCATTTGCCTTGTTTACGGCCATCAACATCTATTTTATTTATTGAATCTCCTTTATAAGGCTCATAAGATTGAGCCTGCGCTTTAAAAAAGCTAAACGAATACAATATGCTAAGGGTAAATAAAAGTTTTTTCATGATCTTCAAATCAAAGTTATTAATAATTTACTTACAAGTTAACTTTTTTAGATAAAAATTTAATTTTTGTCGATATAAAGTTTTATATTTATTTATTACGCTAAAGGATACTAAAGGTTTCAAAAATGCTATTAATTAGATGAAAACCATATTTTAATCGATAATTAATTCTTTAAGAAGGGTAATTTAATCACTTTTGCCTTAACAGCCTTATCTCTAATCATAATAAAAATATCTTTATCAACAGTTGCAAATTCGGTTTTTACATAACCCATGCCAATTGCCTTATTTAAACTTGGAGATTGAGTACCGGAAGTAACTTTTCCAATAATTGTACCGCTTGAATCTGCTATTTGGTAGTCGTGACGAGGGATGCCACGGTCTATCATTTCAAAACCCACCAATTTTTTTGTAACGCCGCTTATTTTTTGCGCTTCAATAGCGGTGCGATTTGTAAAATCTTTTGTAAATTTTGTAATCCAACCCAAACCAGCTTCTATTGGGCTTGTGGTATCGTCAATATCATTACCATACAAACAAAAGCCCATTTCTAAACGCAGGGTGTCTCGGGCTCCTAAACCAATTGGCTTAATATCAAATTCTTTTCCGGCTTCAAAAATAGCATCCCACATTTTTTCGGTATTGGCATTATCTACATAAATTTCAAAACCTCCAGCACCTGTGTAGCCTGTGTTCGAAATAATTACATTATCAATTCCCGCCATTTTATCAATACAAAAAGTATAATATTCCATTTTACTTAAATCAACCGTAGTTAATTTTTGTAATGCTAAAATTGCTTTTGGACCTTGAACGGCTAATAAGCTTGTATTATCACTCATATCAAGCATTTCAACGCCATAGGTGTTAAATTGTTTTATCCAATTCCAGTCTTTTTCAATATTACTGGCATTTACAATTAAGTAGTATTCGTTGGCTTTATAACGGTAAACTAATAAATCATCCACTATTCCGCCGTCTTTATTAGGTAAACAGGTATATTGAATTTTGCCATCCGATAATTTGGAAGCATCGTTACTGGTAACTTGTTGAATTAAATCCAGAGCTTTTTCGCCTTTTAATCTAAATTCGCCCATGTGACTTACATCAAAAACGCCAACGCCATTACGAACCGTTAAATGTTCGTCGTTTAATCCCGAGTATGAAACAGGCATATTATACCCTGCAAAAGGAACCATTTTAGCGCCTAAAGAAATATGTTTGTTTGTTAAAGCTGTAGATTTCATAGTTGAATTTTAGAACGCTAAATGTAATTATTTTATTTTTAAGAGAGGTTTTTATTAAAAACTAAACACTAGAAATTAAGAATTAGTAGTTAATCTTCCAACATAAAAACAGCTTCACCAAATTCGTTTATTGCTTTGTTATTTTTTTGCCGTTTGGCTTGTTCTAATCCTAATTTAAAATAATGCAAGGCTTCGGTATTTTTTAATTGCGATTCGAATAATTTACCCAATTGGTAATATGCGGCAATATAATTTTCATTTAAAACTAATGATTTTTTAAATTGAAACTCTGCGTCATTCAAACTTAATTCAGCAACATATTCTAAACCCAAAGTGTAGTTTAAAAACAAATCATCAGGCTCGTCTCGCAACATTTCTATAATCATATCTATGCGGCTAAGACGCTCCATAATTTAAGTTGGTGTTTGAGTTTATCATAACCACATTTTTATAGTGGTGGCTTAGATAAGCTCAACCACTATTTTATTAAGCTGATGTAAACTGTTTTAAAAACCGTACATCGTTTTCAAAAAACAATCGTAAATCTTTAATTTGATATTTTAACATAGTAATGCGCTCAATTCCCATGCCAAATGCAAAGCCTTTATATTTACTAGCGTCAATGCCGCAATTAGTAAGTACTTGTGGGTCTACCATGCCGCAACCTAAAATTTCAACCCAACCGGTATATTTACAAACGTTACAGCCACTACCTTTGCAAATAGTGCAGCTAATGTCCATTTCGGCGCTTGGTTCGGTAAAGGGAAAATAGCTTGGGCGCAAACGAATTTTTGTTTCTGCTCCAAACATTTCTTTTGCAAAATATAAAAGTGTTTGTTTTAAATCGGCAAACGACACTTTTTCGTCTATGTACAAGCCTTCAACCTGATGAAATTGACAATGTGCGCGGGCGCTAATGGCTTCGTTGCGATACACTCTGCCTGGGCTAATAGTGCGAATAGGTGGTTTTTGATATTCCATAATGTGTACTTGTACACTTGATGTTTGCGTACGCAGAACCATTTCAGGATTTAAACTTACATAAAACGTATCCTGCATGTCGCGTGCCGGGTGGTTTTCGGGTGTATTTAATGCCGAAAAATTATGCCAATCGTCTTCAATTTCTCGCCCATCGCTAACCGTAAAACCAATGCGGTTAAAAATTTCAATTATTTGGTTTTTAACTAATGATAAGGGGTGGCGACTACCATTTTGCAGCAAAGGCGTGGCAGGCACTGTTAAATCTATGTTTTTTGCATCAGTTGTATTTTTAATTTCTTCAAACTGCTCTTTTAAAGTATTAATTTTATCCTGCGCTTTTGTTTTAAGTTCGTTTAATTTTTGTCCAACTTCTTTTTTTAATTCGTTGGGTACATTTTTAAAATCTTCGAATAAGGCACTTACTTCCCCTTTTTTGCTTAACCATTTTATTCTAATTTCCTCAACCTGTTCTTTAGAGTTAATAACGGCAGTTTCAACTTCTTTTAAAAGATTATTTATTTTTTCAATCATAGCTTGATATACTCAACAAAATTAATCAAATTTATAGTTTAATTGATGTATAGAATACGATATATACTAGTTTTTTTATGTGTAAGTTTTTATGCAAGCGCTCAGCTAAAAAATTTTAGCATGCACGATGGTGATACTATAAATGTAATAGACAAAGATAGCCTTAAACAAGGTGTTTGGCGGACATTTTACGATGGTAAAAAATTAAAAAGCGAAACCGTTTATAAAAATAATAAAAAACAAGGACTTGATATTTTTTGGTACAGCAGTGGTTGTGTTAAGCAAGAAATTTACTACAATAATGGGCAATTAGACGGACCAGTTACCTATTACGATAAAAATTGTAAAAAGGAATTAATTGAAAATTATAAAAGCGGGGTAAAAGAAGGGATTGAAATTACTTATTACAGCAACGGGCGCATCAAATCGGAAGGGAATTACAAAAAGGGCAACTTAGATGGTGTGTATAAAATTTATACAAAAACCGGAAAGTTTAATTTTGAAAGCAGAACGGGAACTGAAGACGTAAGTTTTGATACTGAAATACAAGATACCACCAGCAACGCAATTTTTAAAGTGTTTACGCGTAACCCAAAATGGAAAAAAAATATTATTGTTACTGATTTAACCAGCAGTATGTACCCTTATGCCAAACAAATAAATACCTGGTTAAAATTGTATTTTATGAAAGACACCGCCCAGCAATACTTTGTGTTTTTTAACGATGGCGATAAAAAAAAAGATGCCGATAAAAAAATTGGCGCAACAGGTGGCATTTACATTTGTAAAGCTAAAACCTGCGAAGATTTGGTAAATACAATGAAACTAACTATAAAAAAAGGTGAAGGAGGAGATAGCCCCGAAAATGTGGTAGAAGCTATTTTAGCCGGCATAAAAAAAATAAGACGACCGGATAATATAATTTTAATAGCAGATAATTGGGCAAAAGTGCGCGATTTAAGTTTAGTTACCCGCATTAAAATACCTGTAAGAGTTGTATTGTGCGGCGTTTTTGAAGGTATGGAAATTAATACCGATTATTTAAACATTGCCTATAAAACACGTGGTAGCATACATACCATTGAACATGATATTACTGAACTAATAAACCAAACCAGTGGCAAAAAATTTAATATAAATGGTTTTGATTATAAAATTAAAAACGGAAATGTAATTGCTAATTAATCCACCCTTCTTTCGTATTGACAAGCTTCGGGTAATTTTGAGTAGGCGTAATCGTTACCAAAATACAGTTCATTGTCGTAACCGGCACCGGCAACCAATTTTAATACCGCGTCAAAACTTACTATTGCAGTGTCTAATTTTAATTTTAAAAGTTTAGAATTTTCGTCCCAAGTGGCTTGATTTACACCATCAGTAACACAAGCTTTTTCAATAGTAATTTTGCATTGTTGGTTATTGCCCCATACATGAAAACTTTTTTCAGAAAGGGAAGGAGCATTTTTACAAAAACTAAAAATTAAACTTATAAAAAAAATTATGCTTTTTACTTTAAACTTCATTATTCTATTGCTTTAAATTGGTACTGTAAATGTGCGAAATGTTTTAGAAATAATGGCAAAGCATATTTTAAATTTTTTTCGGCCTTTATATTATCGTGAAACAAAACAATGCTGCCGTTTTTTGCATGTGAGATAACATTTTTTGCGCATTGCTCGCTTGTGATTTTTTCGTAATCGTAACTTATTACATCCCAAAAAATAATTTTGTATTTATTATTAATTAATGCTTTGTACTGGCTGCGTTTTAGCTGGCCATAAGGGGGACGAAATAAATTATTTTGAATTAATTCTTTACATTCATCTACTTCGCTTGTGTATTCTTTAACCGTTTTTTTAAAACCTTTGCTGTGCAACATAGTATGATTAGCTACTTGATGGCCTTCGGTTTTAATGCGATTAAAAACAGTTGGATTTTTTAAAATATTGGCACCCACACAAAAAAAAGTAGCTTTGGCGCAGTATTTATTAAGCTCGTCTAAAACCCATTCGGTAAGTTCGGGAATTGGACCATCATCAAATGTGAGATAAATAACTTTTTCGATTGTATTTATTTTCCAAACAGCTTTAGGATATAATTTTTTTAAAAACGATTTGGGCTGTATAAGAAGTAAATTTTTCAAATTTTTTTAACCACAACGGCACTAAGAATTTTACAAAGTCCACTAAAATTTTTTATAATTAACCACAAAATACAAAAAATAAATTTTGCATACTTTGCGGTTAATTTTTTTAATTAGGGCCTAAGTTAGGATTTTGTTCATTTTCAGGCATTAACTCTTCAGCAGGAACTATTGCGCTTAAACGCTGCATAAATTCTTTACTTAGCGCATCTTGTTTATATTGTTGTGTTAAACCTGTTAAACGTTTTAAAATTTCTTTAGCTTGGTTTATTTCGCGCTGAAATGCGGCCTTACGGTTTGGTTTCTGAGCATTGTAAACTTTTAAGTCGCCTTCAAAAATACCGAATAATTTTTTAGCTAAATCGTTTGCAATTTTTGTTTCTTTTAATTGGTAATACGTGCCACAAATTGTAAATACTGTAGCGTCGTAAGCAACATTTTCGTCAGGCATTACTTGCAAGCATTTATCTAAAACTTCTTTTGCTTTTTTGTTTTTGCCCTCGCTAATTAACGCCCCTGCTAATACACTCATTTGCATGCGTAAATTACCAACCATACGCACACAATTTTCATCAAGATTTACACCTTTTTTATCCATGCCGCCCCACAAAAACTTATTCATAACGTTGTCATACATCTTGTCGGTATTTACACGTCCGCCTTGCGCCTCTTCATTTTCTGATTGTTTGATTGGCACAAAACGGTAGGCTAATCCTTCTAATTGAAAATATTTTTTTAACCCCACGTACGCTTCATCGCCTGTTGTTACTGCAAAATAAATTGGGCGTTCCCAATTGTTATTTGCAACTAAATCTAACACCATTAAATCATTTTTAGTAATGTAACTGCGCCCGCCTATATCCCAACTAATGCGTTTTGTAAGGCGTGCAGTATCTTTAACAGTAATAACTTTATTACGCATTACTTTTAAACTATCAACATTTACATAAAAACTGCGAGTTGGTAATACATCAATTAGTTCGCCACCATTATCTAATTTACTGTTAGGATCATCGCTTTGAACGTACTTAATCGCATCTTTTACATTCATTGGTTTTGTGTCTTGCCCTGTAATGTAAACTACTTCTAATTTCGAAGCTTCTAATTTTTCTTCGGGTATTGTAAATGGCACAGGTTTGCTATCGTAAGCGGCACGTCGCATTTGGCGTATATACCAATCAGTTTGCAGTAAACTTAAATTTACTACACGCACATCTGTACGAATGCCTTCCACCTCCTGCGCATACCAAAGCGGGAAAGTATCGTTATCGCCATTGGTAAATAAAATAGCATTTGGGGCGCAACTTTGTAAGTAATTAATAGCACAATCACGTGATAATGTACGTAACGAACGGTTATGATCGTTCCAACCTTCTTTTGCCATAAGACCGGGCACTATTAGGCTTAAAGCCGTAGCTCCTAAGGCAGCACGCACGGTAGCAGCTTTTTTACTAAATAAATCGTATAAAAATAAAACGCCAAAACCTATCCAAATGGCAAAGGCATAAAAGCTTCCCGTATAAGCATAATCACGCTCCCGAGGTTGATAAGGCGTTTGATTTAAATAAATAACAATTGCTAAACCTGTTAAGAAAAAAATACATAATACTATCCATGCATTTGGCTTATCTTTTTTAAAGTGAAATAATAAACCTAATAAACCCAATAAAAAAGGTAAGGCATAAAAATGATTGGATGCAAAATTATTTTTATCGCGATAAATTGTTTTTGAAGTATCACTATCTAAATAAAAATCGTCAATAGGTTTAATACCGGTAACCCAATTGCCCTCCATGCTATTACGCATCAACCCCTGCACATCATTTTGTCTACCAACAAAATTCCACCAAAAATAACGTAGATACATAAAGTTAACCTGATACTTAAAAAAGTAATTTAGATTGGCGCCCATAGTAGGAATTTCAATGGTTTGTGGCTGACCATCTCGCCCTTCAACTACTTTATTTTTATGGTGTTCAACTACATTTCCCCAATATTTGTAAGCAGATTCGTGATGCGACTGGCTGCTCCACATACGCGGAAAAAGGGTACAAAATTCTTTCTCATATTTCGGAATACTGTTTTTTCTGGAATCTATTACACGGTAATTTTTTGCTGTTTCGTCTTTGCCATAAACTGTAGTACCATCGCTAAATTCGCTTTTAGATCGGGTAGGAGCATTGTAATATTGCCCGTACATTACCGGCCAATCGCCATATTGCTCGCGCAACAAGTACGACAACATATTAGGTGCATTTTCAGGATCGTTTTCATCCATTGGTGGATTAGCCTGTGAACGAATTACCAACACAAAAAAGGATGAAAAGCCAATTAAAATAGTTGCAAAACTTAAAAACACCGTGTTAAGCGTAACTGTTTTTTCTTTAAATTTATGAATGGCAAAAATTACAGCACCTAAAAACACAAATCTAAAAAACATATCGCTACCATTTTGACCTGAAAACACTGCGAATAGTGTAAAAGCAATAGCTGTAAAAAAACCAATTTTGTAATGCTTTTGATTTTTATTAATGGTGTACGAAATTAAAAACCACAAGGCAGTAAATAGTAATATGCAAAATAAAATGGTGCCTGTGTTAAAGCCAAAGTGTAGTTTGTTGGTAAAAAACACTTCGTAATCACTTAAAAATTTTACAGTTTTTGAAATAAAATAATTTTGTACAAAAGCTAAAATACCAACAGATGCGGCACCTGCAATAAAAAACCCTTTCCAGCTAAATTTGTATTTTTTAAAGTAAATAACGTAACCAATGGCGGGAATTACTAATAAATTTAATAAATGGACACCAATAGATAGACCTACTAAATAACTAATAAAAACAATCCATCGTAAAGCGCCTGTTGGGTTTGTGGAATCTTCTTCGTCCCATTTTAAAATGGCCCAAAACACAATTGCGGTAAAAAAGCTACTCATGGCATAAACCTCGCCTTCAACGGCGCTAAACCAAAACGAATCGGAAAATGTGTAAGCTAAAGCGCCAATAATGCCCGCTCCAATTATAGCATATTGTTGAGGTTTTGCAAGATCGCCCACTTTTTTAGCATAGGCTTTAATACCAAGGCGAGTAATTGTCCAAAATAAAAATAAAATACAAAAAGAGCTTGATAAGGCGCTCATAATATTTATCATCATGGCAGCGGTTGATGGATTATCACCACCCATTAACGAGAAGAAACGACCTAAAAGCATAAAAAATGGCGCTCCGGGTGGGTGACCAACCTCTAATTTGTAAGAACAAGCTATATATTCCCCACAATCCCAAAAACTAGCGGTTGGTTCTATGGTACAACAATACGTTATTGTGGCAATGGCCCAAACAATCCACCCTGCAAGATTGTTTAATTTTTTAAAATCGGTTGTCATCATAATTTAGTGTTGCGAATATACAATTTTACTTCAGTTAAAGTAAAACGATTTTTTTAGAAATTTATTTGCAAAAGCTAAAAAAGTAGTATCTTTGCAGACTAAAATTAAGTTCTTTTAACAAAAATGCCCGATCGTCTAAAGGCAGGACTTCAGTTTTTGGTTCTGACTATGTAGGTTCGAATCCTGCTCGGGCAACTTAGCTTAATTTTTAAATAAATCCTTCGACTTAATGTTGAAGGATTTTTTGTTTAGAAAAATTCGAATTTTATAGTTCGTTTAAAAAACTGGCTTTTGCAGCGTGGTTGCTAAAAATGTTTTTAATTATAAAGCTGTTCCCTTTTCTATTAAAAAAATAAACCAAGTAGTGCTTTTATTTGCCTTATAGTAAGTATAATTATTGTCCAAACTTTTTATTTTTAGGTGTTGATTTTTTGTGAATGGCGTAGGGCAATTTATAATCAATATAATCGTAAATTTTATCTACATAATTTTGCGCATCTTCAATAAAACCAAACCATTCATCTTTATAAAGTTGATGTACTTTTTTGTTTTAAATTATCTACAACTCTTTGCTTGTAACTAACTGTTACTTTTTCCACGGAAATGATTTTATAAAATCATGTGTTTGTTTTCGAGCTTGCTCTGAAGTAAGACAATTTTTAAGATCGTTCTCAAACTCATTTTCTTCAATTGCGCCTGCTTCCTTTAAAATAGGGGTTATTTTTTCATGGTACTTTTTAAAATCAAGGGTTACCGATATTATATTTCTATTTACTGTTTTAGTAATTTGAATACCAGCTACGCGTGCCATAAGGGTTTATTAACATTATAAAGTTACAAAAAAATAATGTATTTTACAAACGGATTTTTAACATAAATAATGCAACTAACATTTACTACCGCTACATTAAACGATTTACACAAAATTGTTTCAACTTACAATAGTACTATTGCTAGCCGATTGGTAACTGCCGATTTGGAGCCAATTACAGTTGAAAGTAAATTAGATTGGTTTAATGCTCATAACACAACTAATCGTCCACTTTGGATTGTGAGTTGTAATGATGATTATGCAGGTTGGATGAGCTTTAACAGTTTTTATGGACGACCAGCCTACGATGGCTGTGTAGAAGTAAGTATATATTTAGAAGAAAAATACAGAGGCAATGGACTAGGAAAAGCTTGTTTGCAAAAAGCAATAAGTGAAGCACCAAAATTAAACATACATTCGTTATTAGGGTTTATTTTTGGACACAATACACCCAGTTTAAATTTATTTTACCAATTTGGTTTTACAAATTGGGCAAAATTCCCTGCAATAGCAGATATGGATGGGGTAATGCGCGATTTAATAATTGTAGGGAAAAAGGTATAATAATTGTTGTTACAGATTTAGCTAATCATTCGGTTCAATATGTATTAAAACATGACCTAATTGCGGAATTTTTTCCCGTAAAGTATCTTTTAATTTATGAGCTAATTCGTGCCCTTTTTTTACTGTTATGGTAGCCTCTACTTTTGCATGAAGGTCTACATGATATTGCATACCGGCTTTACGAATAAAGCATTTTTCAGTATCAATTATTCCATCCACAGAAGTTGAAACTTTTCTAATTTCAAGCACAAGATCATCATATAAATGCTCATCCATAATTTCACCAAGCGCCGGTCTAAATATCAAATAACTGTTGTAAAAAATAAAAGCCGATGCAAAAAGTGCTGCAATGTCGTCTGCCGATTCATAACCTTTGCCTAATATTAAAGCTATAGAAATTCCTGTAAATGCAGCCACGGATGTTATAGCATCGCTTCTATGATGCCAGGCATCAGCTTTAAGGGATGAACTATTTATTTCTTTACTTTTTTTTATTACAATGCGGTACGAAATCTCTTTCCAAATAATAATTGCTCCAAGAATAATAAGTGTCCAAGGTTCAGGCAATTTGTGAGGTGTCCCGATGTTTTTAATGCTTTCAATAGCAATAATTGAGGCAGAAGTAAGCAAAAATACAACTACAAGAAATGTTATAAGAGGTTCTGCTCTTCCATGCCCATAGGGATGGTTTTTATCTGCAGGTTTGTTAGAATATTTTATACCGAATAGTACTAAAAGCGAAGAAAAAATATCAGTAGTTGATTCTATTGCGTCGGCAAGCAAAGCGTATGAATTTCCAAAAAAACCTGCCAAGGCTTTTATTATTGCCAAACAACTATTTCCAACAATACTAAAGTAAGTAGCTTTTATTGCTTTTTGTTGGTTTGTTTGTATTGTCATTTTGCAACAACCGCATTCGCTTCTCTAAAAGACAAAATATAATTACTCAGTGTCGCTTTCTGCTCTTCAGTAAGTTTTGCTTTTGGGCTCATGTCGTCAATTTCATGTTTCCATTTTTTTTCGCTAAATTTTGGAATGTTGTGAGCTTTATGGCACTCTGTACATTGATTAAAATATATAAAATGACCCGCCCTTAAATCTGTTAAAGTAATGGCAGGATTAGTTTTTTGAGCAATAACCATTTCTTTTTCTGTTGGTAATAATTTTTCAGACATTTTTTTAGAAGCCGTGCAATGTGCCAAATACAAAATAACAGAAATGGCAATAATTATTTTTTTCATGTGTTTATGATTATTTTGAATTAGCCTCTACTTCAATAACTTCTATCCCTAATTTTTTTACTTTTTCTAAATTTGTGGCTTTATCACCTACTATTACAATTATCATATTATTATATGGTAAATATTTTTTTGCTAAAGCGTTAATTTCGTTTTTAGATATAGCATTTAAAATAGTGCCTTGCTTGGCCACAAAATCTTTTGGTAAATTATATTCTAATACACGGCTAATAAAACCTAATTTTTGTTGCGGACTCTCATACTTAAGGGCATCGCTTTGGGCGATTGCATTTTTAGTAAATGTAATTTCATCATCGTTTATACCGTTGTCGGTATATTTTTTAAATTCTTTTAAAATTTCTACCAAAGAGCTATCGGTAGTGTTTGATTTAAAGCTCCCGCTAAGTGTGTAAGCACCTGCAAATTTACTCCCACTAAAACCGCTGCGTGTACCATAAGTCCAACCTTTTACTTCGCGCAATAAAAAATTTATACGACTGTTAAATGCACCACCAAAACTATAATTCATAATTTGTGCTTTGTAATATTCTCCTAATGGGTCGTAAGGTAGGGCAATGTATCCAATACGAATTTCACTTTGGGCTGCATTTTTTTTATCGATAAAATATATTTTTGTTTTTTCAACTTTTGGTAATTCAGGCTCAATGGTTTTTAAAATAGCTTCGTTTTTTAATTTTGATAAAAACTGCAACTCTTTAATAACGTTTGCTTGAGAAATATCGCCCGAAACGGATATAGATAATTTAGAGGCATTTATGTTTTTATAATAGTTCTTTACATCGTCAAGTGTAATTGCTGCAACGGTTTCGGCAGAACCATTTGTTGGGTAACTCATTATGTGATTGGCTCCATATAGTATTTTACGGTAAGCATTATCCGCCAAAGCACCGGCATTTGTAAGGCGTTGGGTAATACCATCTATCTGTTGTTTTTTTTCAGTTTCAAATTCATCTGCGTCAAATTTAGGCTCAAACAAACTTTCTTGTACTATTTTTAATATAATTGAAATATTTTTTGTAGTAGATTCTATATACACATTCATCTCTTCATCACCAGTAAATACATTAACTGATGAACCTAATCGATTCAGTTTATTTTCTACTTCTTCGGCTTTTGTTTTTAATGTGCTTTGTTGTAACATAGCCGCTAATAGGCTTGCAACCCCTGATTTTTCGATTGGTTCGAAACGATGCCCAATTTTAAAGCTAAGTAAAATATTTACTTTTGGTAATTCGGTTTCGGTAACACCAATTATAGGTATTGACGTATTAATTTTTGAAGTATAAAAATTAGGAACCGGAACTGATTTAGCCGCTTTAGCTGCTGGCATTTTAGAGCGGTCGAAGTTATCTTTAGCTTCGGTGTAAGTTAAATTTTTATACTCTTCGCTTTCGGTTTCAATAGTGCGTTCGTACATTTTCCAATTATCGGGTTTAGGTACAATACTGCTTTTGCCTTTTGGTACACAGCTTAACACTACTGCAAATTTATTTTTTACAAATGTGTTATAGGCAGTCATTACATCTTGCTTAGTAATAGCCATTATACGAGCTATTTGTTTTTTAATATTATTGGCATCTCCTTCCAAGGTAAAATTACTTGCTAAGGTAGCGCCTTTGCCCTGCACTGTGCTTAAAGTATTAAGTATTTGCGATTGAAATTGCGCTTTGTATTTAATTAAATCATCATCGGTAACGCCTGTCTTTTCCCAATCGGCAAGGGTAATTTGTAAAAGTGTTTCCATTTCGGCTAGGTTAGTACACGTGCTGTTAGCCCTAATATTAAAATGTATTTGTCCTGTTAATTCGCGCGAGTATTGAAAACACTGAGCACTTACGGCTTTACGATTTTCTATAAACGCTTTGTATAAAGGCGAGCCTTGGCTACCTGAAAGTATGTCGCATAAAACATCAACAGCATCGTTTTCCTTAGTATTGGCTTTAGCAGTAGGGTAAACGATGGATAGCTGCGGAAATTTAACATTATCCTCGTATGAAATGTAACGGTTTTCGCTTAATACAACGTTACTAACGGTTTGCGGATTTACGGATTTACATTCGTTAATACTGCCAAAATATTTTTGCGCTAAAATTAAAATATCGTCTGTTTTTATATCGCCTGCAACGGTAAGTACAGCATTGTTAGGGCCATACCAGCGCATGTAAAATCGTTTTAAGTCGTTTACATCTACCCTATCTAAATCCACTAAATAGCCAATTGTACTCCAGCTGTAAGGATGCCCTTTTGGATAGAGTGCTTCGCCAAGTTTTTCAAAAACTAAACCGTAAGGTGCGTTATCGTAACGTTGTCCGCGTTCGTTTTTAACTGTTGCACGTTGTACCTCAAACTTTTTTTGAGTAACTGAATCTAATAAAAAACCCATTCTATCAGCTTCTAACCACAACATTTTTTCAACTTGGTTGCTGGGTACGGTTTCAAAATAATTTGTGCGGTCGGTATTAGTAGTGCCGTTTAATGTCCCCCCCGCTTCTGTAATTATTTTAAAGTGTTGTTCGTCTGCTACATTTTTAGAACCTTGAAACATCATGTGTTCAAAAAAATGCGCAAAACCACTACGCCCTTCTTGTTCTCGAGCAGAGCCAACGTGGTAGGTAACATCTACGTAACACACGGGGTCGCTATGGTCTTCGTGTATTAAAATTGTTAAGCCATTGCTTAGTTTGTAACGCTTGTAGGGGATTATAATTTCGCTACCAACTTTTTTTACCTCGTCAATAAATTGTGGTACAGGATAGGTTGTATTGTTGCTTTTAGTTAAAGCGGGAATTTGCTTCTGTGCTGTAATGGTTGTTATATGGGATGCTACAACAACAAAAATTAAAATTAGTTTCTTCATAATGTTATTTAAATATGTAAAAGATGGAATTTATGTAAATATAAGCTAAATGGTTTTTATAATAAATAACTTTTATATAAACGGACGAAATCAATTATTATTTCAATAATTCAACCTCTACGTCTTTTTCTACGCGTAAATTTTCAATAATAAATTCTTGTCTATCGGGCGTGTTTTTGCCCATGTAATAATTTAGTAGCTCTTGTATACTAGCCTTTTGGTCAATTAGCACTGGTTCTAAACGTATATCTTTTCCAATAAAATGTTTAAACTCATCCGGACTAATTTCACCCAAGCCTTTAAAGCGTGTAATTTCGGGCTTTGGACCTAATTTTGCAATGGCGGCTTTACGCTCTTCATCACTATAACAATAGGCAGTTTCTTTTTTATTTCGGACTCTAAATAATGGTGTTTGTAAAATTTTTACATGATTGTTTTTTACTAAATCGGGAAAAAATTGTAAAAAGAAAGTAAGTAATAATAATCGGATATGCATTCCATCCACATCGGCATCGGTAGCAATAATAACGTTATTGTAACGTAATTCTTCCAAATTATCTTCAATATTTAAAGCAGCTTGCAATAAATTAAACTCTTCGTTTTCGTAAACAATTTTTTTGCCTAAGCCAAAACAATTTAAGGGTTTGCCTTTTAGGCTGAATACAGCTTGTGTATTTACATCGCGTGTTTTTGTAATTGAACCGCTTGCACTATCGCCCTCACAAATAAACAATGATGTTTCTAAACGGCGCACATCTTTTATATCGTCTAAATGTGTGCGGCAATCACGTAATTTTTTATTGTGTAACGATGATTTTTTTGCACGTTCTCTCGCTAATTTTTGTATACCCGATAGCTCTTTACGTTCACGTTCGTTGGCTAAAATCTTTGCTTCAATGGTGCGAGCAATTTCCGGATTTTTATGAAGGTAATTATCTAAATGTTGTTTAATAAAATCGCCTACAAAGTTACGGATGCTTTGTCCTTGAGGGGCAACCTCGTGTGAGCCTAATTTTGTTTTTGTTTGTGATTCAAAAACGGGTTCTTGCACTTTAATGGCAATTGCCGCTACTATAGATTTACGAACGTCGGACGGTTCGTATTCTTTTTTATAAAACTCGCGTACTGTTTTAACAACGGCTTCGCGAAAAGATGCTAAATGGGTTCCGCCTTGTGTGGTGTATTGTCCGTTTACGTAACTGTAATATTCTTCGCTATAATGCTCGTTGCTGTGGGTTAAAGCTAATTCAATATCTTCGCCTTTTAGGTGAATTATAGGATACAATATTTCGCCGGTAATATTTTTTTCTAATAAGTCCTTTAATCCGTTATCTGATTTATAAGCAACTCCATTAAGCGTTAGTGTTAAACCAGTATTTAAAAACGCATAATTCCAAACCATTTTATCAATGTATTCGTGAATAAAATGATACTTTTTAAAAATGGTATCGTCGGGCATAAACTCAACGTAAGTGCCATTTTTTTCGTTTGGAGCCGGGATTAATTTGTGCTCTTTAATTAATTCGCCACGGCAAAATTCAGCTGTTTTAGCTTGCCCATCGCGGTAAGCAGTTACTTTAAAATTTACCGATAAAGCATTTACGGCCTTTGTACCTACACCATTTAAACCAATAGATTTTTTAAAGGCTTCGCTATCATATTTTCCGCCGGTGTTCATTTTAGAAACTACTTCAACTACTTTACCTAAAGGAATACCACGCCCAAAATCGCGAATAGAAACAACGCCATCTTTAACTATGATATTAATTTTGTTTCCTTCGCCCATCATAAATTCATCTATGGAATTATCCATAACTTCTTTTATAAGAACATAAATACCGTCGTCAAACGCGCTGCCATCGCCTAATTTTCCGATATACATACCTGGGCGTGTACGAATGTGTTCTTTCCAATCGAGTGATTTTATATTATCTTCGGTATAATTTGATTTAGCCATTTTAGTTGCAAGTTTTTAGTTCTATGTTTTATAATGTTTATATATAAAAACTAAACATTAAATCTAAAGTGCATGATGTCGCCATCGTTTACTGTATACTCTTTTCCCTCAATTTTAAGTTTACCTACGTCACGGCAGGCGGCTTCAGAGCCTAGGGTTGTAAAATCATTATAGCTCATTACCTCGGCTTTTATAAAGCCTTTTTCAAAATCGGTATGTATTACACCGGCAGCTTGCGGCGCTTTAAAACCTTTGGTAATTGTCCAAGCTCGTACTTCTTTAACGCCTGCGGTAAAATAGGTTTGTAAGTTTAAAAGTGTGTAGGCTTGTTTAATTAATTTATTTACGCCTGGTTCATCTAAGCCCATATCCGCCAAAAACATTTGCTTTTCTTCAAAAGTTTCTAAAGCTGCTATTTCACTCTCCATTTGTGCTGTAATAATTAGTAGTTCTGCATTTTCGTTTTTTACAGCTTCGCGCACAGCGTCAACGTGTTTGTTGCCTGTTTTTGCAGAGGCTTCATCAACATTACACACATACATTACAGGTTTTACAGTTAATAAATGTAAATCGGCAATATGTTCTAATTCACTATCTTCTAATGTACAAGCGCGGGCAGATTGACCACTTTCTAAAGTTTCTTTTACTTTTAATAATGTATTATATGTCTTAACGGCATCCTTATCGTTACCAACTTTAGCGGCTTTTTCAAACTTTTTAAGTTTAACGTCAACGCTCTCTAAATCTTTTAATTGTAGTTCGGTATCAATAATTTCTTTGTCGGCTACCGGATTTACTTTACCATCTACATGTATAACATTATCATCATCAAAACAACGTAGCACGTGTAAAATAGCGTTACACTCGCGAATGTTTCCTAAAAACTTATTTCCCAAACCTTCGCCCTTGCTAGCACCTTTTACTAATCCTGCAATATCTACAATTTCAACTGTTGTTGGAATAATAGTTTGTGGTTTAACCAATTCGGCCAATTTGTTTAAACGTTCGTCGGGTACGGTAATAGTTCCCACATTAGGGTCTATTGTACAAAACGGAAAATTTGCCGCTTGCGCTTTCGCGTTACTTAAACAATTAAATAATGTTGATTTTCCTACATTGGGCAAGCCAACTATTCCACATTTTAAAGCCATAATTTTACCAGTTTTTTAAAAATATCAAATTGTTTTTATAAAATAAATTATCGCCCAACAATACAGGGCTTAGTAATAAATTACTAGTGTAAACCCCATAAGTAACAGGTATGGCATTTACATAAAAATTTGAATTACTAGCCAAAGCACCCACAGCACTTGTAAAGTTAGGTAGTTTGGCTACATTTAATTTAACTATGTTTGATGAAGTAAGGTTAACAATATCAACAGAAGCAAAACTATTGGGGTTTAACCCATTGTTAGTGCCTGTAATTACCGCCAGCTTAATGGCTTTGCCTGTTGGAATAGTTTTACTTAAATTAAACGTAAGTGTAATAGAATCTTTATTAAAATTATGACCAATTAAGGTGTCCATTTTGTATGGAGATTGTTTTGGAAATGGTAAGTTGATGGATAGTGGGTTTGAATTATTTAAGGTAACACTTACAGGCGGCGCGTCGTAGCCAATTTTGTTAAGAATTGGTACATACGTATTGTAAGGTAAATTTCCAATAATTGCCAATCCGGTGGTGTTTGTAGTGGCAGAAAAAGAAGTTTGATAAAGACTAATGTTTAAGCCAACGTTATTCGCATCAACATCTCCCAAAGTATCATAGGTAATAACATTAAAGTTAATAGAAGATGTTGGTTTAATTTCCGGAGTGGTATCTTTTAAAGCACCTTCCTTTTTTTTACAATAAAAAAATGTAAAACAAACAAGTAGTAATAAAACGTTTTTAATCACTTTAAAAAATTTAATTTGCAAATATACCATAACTATGTGTATTTTTTAATTATTAAAACCATTGAATTTATTGAGTTTTTAACAGAGCCCTTTGTTTTTTAACAAAATAATTTAATCCAGAATAATTACTTTACTTTTATCGCTCAGTAAAATTTTATGCAGGATATTGTTGGATTGAAAAATTTATGTACTAATGTACGAAGAGACATTGTAAGAATGGTGCACGCCGTTAGCTCTGGTCATCCGGGTGGTTCGTTGGGCTGTGTTGAGTTTTTTGTGGCCTTGTATAAAGAGATAATGATCCATAATCCAAGTGCTTTTACTATGGATGGAACAAATGAAGATATTTTCTTTTTAAGCAATGGGCATATTTCGCCTGTTTTTTATAGTGTTTTGGCACGCAGCGGTTATTTTCCTACAGAAGAATTAAAAACTTTTCGTAAATTAAATAGCCGTTTACAAGGCCATCCCACCACACACGAAGGTTTGCCGGGTGTAAGAATTGCAAGCGGTTCGTTGGGGCAAGGTATGAGTGTGGCAATTGGAGCAGCTTTAGCAAAAAAATTAAACGGCGATACTAACACCATTTATTCTTTACATGGCGATGGCGAGTTGCAGGAAGGGCAAATTTGGGAAGCTGCTATGTACGCCGCTGCAAATAATGTAGATAATTATATTGCTACAGTTGATTATAACGGCAGACAAATTGATGGAGATGTGGACAAAGTTTTATCTCTTGGCAATTTAAAAGCAAAATTCGAAGCCTTTGGGTTTACTGTTTTAGAAAACCATTTTGGAAACGATATTGAAAAAGTAATAGCATCTTTAAACGAAGCAAAAACATATTTAGGAAAAGGAAAACCCATTATTATATTAATGAAAACAGAAATGGGGCAAGGTGTTGATTATATGATGGGAACCCACAAATGGCACGGTAGCGCGCCTAATGACGAGCAGCTACAAAAAGCGCTTGACCAATTAGTTGGAAACGAAGCGGATTATTAATAGTTTTTAATGTTTAATTATAAGTTTTTAATAAATAACCTGTATACAGTTTGAAGAATTATATTATATTAAAAACTAAACATTTTAAATTAAAAACCATTTTTCTGCTTTTAATTTTTTCGTGTTCTTTTTTATGTTTTAAAGCGCAGCCTACAAACCGTATTCTATTTATTTTTGATGATAGTTACAGCATGTATGCTCCTTGGAACAGTAACATTAAAATTGAAGTTGCAAAAAAAGTAATGGGCGAATTTTTAGATAGCCTGCAAAATCTTCCTAATCTGGAATTAGCATTACGTTGTTACGGACACACTACTTTTTTTAAACCCGATCGTAATTGTAAGGATACAAAATTAGAAGTGCCTTTTGCCGATGCAAAAACAAATTATTTAAAAATAAAACAACGCATTCAAAAACTAGAGCCACTTGGCACAACGCCTATAGCCTTTTCGCTAGGCGAATGCACAGCAGATTTTACACCAAAGGCAAATGTGCGTAATATTGTTATTTTAATTACCGATGGCATTGAAGAATGCGGTGGCAACCCGTGCCAAGTGAGTATTGAGTTGCAAAAAAAAGGAATTTTTTTACGTCCGTTTGTAATTGGAGTGGGCTTAGATGTAAAGTTTGCAGATGTGTTTGGCTGTATGGGTAAATTTTACGATGTAAGTAACGAAGCCAATTTTAAAGATGTTTTAAAGTTGGTATTAACAGAGGCAATCACACAAACAACTGTTCAAGTAGATTTATTAGACATTTTAAAAAAACCTACCGAAACTGACGTGAATATGACATTTTATGAAGCAGGTACCACAAATATTAAGTACAATTATTTGCATACAATAAATCATCGTGGAAATCCTGATACATTGGTATTAAATCCAGATTTAAATTATGATTTGGTCGTACACACTATTCCTCCCCAAGAGAAAAAAAATATAACTATAATAAAAGGTAAACACAATACTATTTCTGTTGATGCCCCACAAGGTTTTTTAAAATTGGAGATAGATGGTACAATAAGCAAGTACAACCCCACAACCGTTATAAGAAAAGAAGGGTTGTTAAAAACATTAAACGTGCAAGATTTTGGCAAATTAGAAAAATACATTGTTGGTAAATATGATTTGGAAATACTTACTCTACCCCGTATTTATTTAAAAGATGTAGAAATTAAACAAAGTACAACAAATACAATTAAAATACCTGCCAGCGGAAATGTTTTATTTACGCGTTTAGGTAGCGGCTATGGTAGTGTATACGTTGATGATGGAAAAACAGTAGCATGGGTTTGTAACTTAAATAATGCCGTACAAAACGAAATCATTTATTTACAACCTGGCAAATACAAAGCAGTTTTTAAATATGAATTTGAAAAACAAACCGCTAAAACCATTGAACAAAATTTTGAGGTAAAAAGCGCAACGCCACATGCCATTAGATTAAATTAATATACCAAGTTGCAAACCGTTAGATTAAAATTATAAATATGAAAAATTACACATATACCGAAAAAAAAGACACCCGCTCTGGCTTTGGTGCCGGGCTTAGCGAACTTGGAAAAACAAACCCCAACGTAGTTGCTTTGTGCGCTGATTTAACAGGCTCTTTAAAAATGGATGCGTTTCAAAAAGAACATCCAGAACGTTTTTTTCAAATCGGCATAGCTGAAGCAAATATGATGTGTATTGCGGCAGGCTTAACCATTGGCGGTAAAATTCCATTTACTGGTACTTTTGCCAATTTTAGTACAGGTAGGGTTTACGATCAAATTCGTCAAAGTATAGCTTACTCGCATAAAAATGTTAAAATTTGCGCGTCGCATGCCGGATTAACATTGGGTGAAGACGGTGCTACACACCAAATTTTAGAAGATATTGGATTAATGAAAATGTTGCCGCACATGGTAGTTATTAATCCTTGCGATTATAATCAGACTAAAGCAGCAACTATTGCTATTGCCAGTTATGACGGACCTGTGTATTTACGCTTTGGTCGACCGACAGTTCCCAATTTTACACCTGCCGATCAAATATTTGAAATTGGCAAAGCAGTACTATTAAACGAAGGTACTGATGTAACCATTATTGCCACTGGGCATTTAGTATGGAAAGCAATTGAAGCCTGCGAACAATTAGCCGCAAAAGGCATAAGTGCTGAGATAATAAACATACACACTATTAAACCTTTAGACAATGAGGCTATTTTAAAATCTGTTTTAAAAACGAAATGTGTTGTTACCGCTGAGGAGCATCAAATAAATGGTGGACTAGGAGATAGTGTAGCGCAATTATTAGCTCGCCACAACCCAACACCTCAGGAATTTGTAGCAGTAAATGATAGTTTTGGCGAAAGTGGAACTCCTGATGAATTAATGACAAAGTATGGTTTAGATACTGTGAATATTGTGAACGCGGTTAAAGCTGTTTTGAAAAGAAAAAAGTAAACCTTATTCTTTAATTATTTTTTTAGTAACTATAGAGCCATTTATGTTTGCTTTTAAAGTGTACAATCCTGCCGGAAAATCCTTTAATTAATTTTTGTTGTTTGACCCACGCAATACTTTGTTTGAACTATCTGACCAAATGCATTTATTAGTTCTAGTTTTTTTTTTATTCCTGTTAAGTCAATTGAAATAGTGACTACGATATTTAAAATCTCATTTACAGGGTTGGGATAAATAGTAATATTAACATTGCAAAATCCCGAGGTTACTCCGATTTGGCTTGAGGTATTGCTTTTTGTAACTATGGCGGATAATGGATTTATATTCGAAACTACAAAACCATTTAAATTAGAATTATTTATTAATGTAACTTGAGATACTCCTAATACAGAAATAAAAAGAAAATAAAAAAGAAATTTTTTTGCCATTTACGTTTTATATATATTAAAGATGACAAAAATCTTCAAACACTAATTTTTTAATGTTATGTTTTTATTAAAAATGGAAGACCATTTGCTAATAAAAACTAACAGAATTCTACACTAACATTCTACAATTAAAACCACTCCTGCTGATATTTCCCCGCTTATCAATCTTCTGTTTTTTTAACGGTTAATTCTCTATCTTAGTAAATCAAACTTTTTTAAAAATGAAAAATACTTTTCTTAGCCTTTTAATTTTAATTTCAATTTTTGCAAACGCACAGCAACATTTTTGTTCTAAAGCCAAACAAAGTGCATTTAAAAATCAATTACAACAACAGGCACGTACATCCAATTTATTGCCGCAAATTTCTCACGAATTAAAATACGATGTAAAATTTGTACACCTAAATTTGAATTTAGAACGCATTAATAAAAATATTAGCGGTGGTGTTAAAACAGTTGCTACTGTTACCATTGCGCCTTTAGATACCTTTCAAACACTTCTTCACCAAAATCATATAATTGATTCTATTCGTTTTAACGGAGCGCTTTTGGGCTACACCCGTAAGGATAGCATGGTAAAAGTAAAAGTACCAACTCCTCTTACAAACGGCACTTCATTTACGGTTAATATTTATTATCATGGCACGGCACCTGTGGGTGGTTCGGCAATTGGAAATGGTTTTGATAATGGCACGTCTGGTAGTTGGGGTAACCAAGCCACTTGGAGTTTAAGTGAAAGCCTTGCGGCTTACCACTGGTGGCCTTGCAAACAAATATTAACTGATAAAATTGATAGCAGTTGGGTATTTGTAACAACCGATAGTACTAACAAAGTAGGCAGTAATGGCTTATTAAAAAATACCGTAACTATTGGTAGCAAAAAAAGATATGAATGGAAAAGTAAATCCCCGATTAGTTATTACTTAATATCCATAGCTATAGCAAAGTATAAAGAATATAATTTATATGCGCATCCTTTGTACTTGCCCGGCGATTCTATTTTAATTCAAAATTATATTTATGATAACGCCATAAATAATACCTTGTTTAATACGCAAAAAACTACTCTAAATAAAATGCCTCAGGTTATGGAATTTGAATGTAAAATGTATGGTATGTATCCGTTTTACAAAGAAAAATACGGACACTGTATGGCGCCATTTGGTGGCGGTATGGAGCATCAAACCATGACGAGCTTAGGTTTTTTTGATTATTATACAGATGCACACGAACTTGGGCATCAATGGTGGGGCGATAATGTTACTTGCAAAAGTTGGGGCGATATTTGGATTAATGAAGGGTTTGCTTCATATACCGAACATTTAGTGGCGCAGTATTTAGACCCGACAAATTTTTCCCCAAATTTAACATCGGCACATAATAGTGTCATGAGCCTGGCTGGTGGCAGTTGTTATTTTACAAATCATGACACAGTTGATGCTACTCGAATTTTCGATTCGCGTTTAACGTATGATAAAGGTGGTGCTATTATTCGCACCTTGCAATTTGTAACTAATAATGATAGTTTATGGTTTAATACTATTAGAGGATTTCAAAACACTTTTAAAAACAGCACAGCTTCAGTAATTAATTTTATGAATTACTACCAAACCCAAACAAGCATTAATCCTACTCAATTTTTTAACCAATGGTATTATGGGCAGGGTTACCCTACGTTTACAGTAAAATATAACCAAGTTGGAAACAGTTGCTATATTAAAAGTACGCAAAGTACAAGTACACCAAGTAGCGTACCGTTATATATAACACCTATGGAATATAAAATTGTTAGAAGCGGGGCACCAGATACAATAGTAAGGGTTTTGCACTCAAATACGGTAGAAAATTATTCGTTTAGTATATTGGGTACTGTAACAGGTTTGGTGTGTGACCCAAACAATTGGGTAATTAATAAAGTAGTGGGACCAACTTTAGACGGTTCTTTAACCAATGTTAGCCAAATTGGCTTGGGAATTAACAACATAAAAATCGGGCCAAACCCTACAAAAGGAAATATATCTATTTATAATATTCCGGATACCACAAAAGATTTAAAACTTTACGATGTTTCAGGAAAGCTAGTTTTAGAAAAGAAGTGCGATAGAGAAATGGATATTGATATTAATTATTTATCAAATGGTATTTATTTTATTAAGTTTTTTGATGTAGATAAAAAAGAAATGTATTCACAAAAAATCATTAAGGAATAATTTAAAAAATACTACAAATCTATTTACTACTTTTATGGACTAAATTTTTGGTCCCGTAGTTCAATGGATAGAATAGAAGTTTCCTAAACTTTTGATCCCAGTTCGATTCTGGGCGGGACTACTTTTTAAAATTTAATTAAAGGACATATTTAATCCGGTTTTTTATTTTCCGCTTCTTTTTCTGCTGCTTTATTTTTTTTCTCAATTGCTTCTTGTTTTTTCTTCTCGTCCTTTTCTTCTTCCTTTTTTATTTTTGCTTTTTTATCTTCTAATTGTTTATTTGCTTTTTGTTTTTCTTCTTCTTTTTTAGTAACTTCTTCTTTGGCTTTACGTAAGTCTTCAGCTTTATTATCTGTTTTATCTTGAGCCTTTCTTACATCATCAGTTTTTTCATCAGTTTTTGCCTGAGCTTTCTTTACTTTTTCTTCTTTTTTATTCGCATTATTCTGGGCATCTTTTACGTCATCATCTTTACTTTCAACTTTTTTTTCAGCTTTTTGTATTTCTTTATTTCGCTTTTCTGTTTTTTTATCTTCTTCCTTTTTTTGTTTTTCAAATTTTTGTTTTTCTTCTGATTTTATAGCGGTCGAATCTATTAAAATTTGTGCAAAATTTGAGGTAGAAATTATTATACCTATGGCAACTAAAATTATTTTTTTCATACCCAAATTTAATATTAATTGTTGAGGAATGTATTACACGCAATTATAAATATGTTACATCATTCACACATATTACATTTTAACATATTTCATAAAAACAAAAAACCCCGAAAAAGTTTCGGAGTTAGATTATATAAAAATTTTTAATTTATTTTAATATTGCTGTAACCCAACCGCTATCAGGGTCGTTTCCTTTAGCATCTAAACCCACATAAAATTTCCAGTCGTGGTGGCTATATTTACCGGCATAGCTCGGATGCGCGCCTGCGGGTAAAGTTAATTCATGCGTCCAATTATAAGTTTTTCCGCCTTCTAATGTTTGAGCCGAAGCAACATTAAACTCTAATTTTTGAAACACATCTGTATCTAAATTTAAATTGGTTGGATTTTTATCATTACCGCCAGGTAAATTATGGCGGGGCACTTCAACTTTTTCAACACTTTTAACATACAAATATACTTTTTCAATAGGCATTGGCGTGTCTTTTACTACAGCTGTTACGTGCACCTTAATTGGGTCTTTAATGCTTGACCCCTCTACAGTAATTGTTACTTTTGCGCCTCCACCTGTAACTTGGTTGGTAATGCTTTTTAGTTTATCAAATAATCCCATTTTTTTATATTTTAAAGTTTATAAGTATAAATCTAATATTAAAATTTAAAAACAATATTAAATTATGGTTAAGATTATAAAACTTAATTTATATAATAATAAAATCCTTACTCTGTGTTTATTTAGCAATAACCAACTTTCTAGTAATTTTTTCATTTTTAGCATTTATTATTGTGACTAAATAAAGCCCATTAGCTAAATCTAAATTTAAATTTATTCTTTTGTTGAAGTTTTTAATTTCAACATCTTCTTCCCTAATTAATTTTCCTGTAACATTTGTAATAAGGATTTTAATTTTCTGTGGTATTATATTTGTAAACTCTAAGGTTACATTGGTATTAGCAGGATTTGGATATATTTGAAAATTATCTTTTACCATATTAAATTCATTTAACCCGACCGATCCTGCATAAACAATCACTGTATCGTATTTAATTATTCCGCAAATATCTTGTTTTACTATGTAGGTTTGGGTTATAGCGGCAACTGTTACTGTAATGCCAGCGGCTGTATCAATAGGTGTAACTGTATTAGTTAAGTTGTACCACATACATGCTTCGTTAATGCCAACATCTAGTGGTCTACCAATATAAACCGTTGAGCCAGGTAAGGCATAAGTATCCGACCCTGCGTATGCAGGTAAATCTATCGGGATACAGCTAACCGCATCTACAAACCATTCGCTATAATCACCCGCTACAGATGAGTTTGCTGTAGCAGTATTCGTCATAGCATCACTTTTAAAGTTTGCCAATACCATAAATTTTTCGGTTCCATTGGCTACAAAAGTGCCGGTAATAGGTGTCCAATTCATAGTATCGGTTATTATGTTTCCTGTTGGGTTTTGTACCTGAGGGTTTAGAAAGGTTAAAGGCAAACGCCCATTGTATTTAATAGTATCAACTGTATTATCTCCAAAATAAAAACCAAAAGCATCAATGCCTTTTGAACAATTATCTTGCACTGAAATAAAAGCCTTAATGCAATAGGTTTTACCTACCTGTAAGGTTTGTTTCAAACGGTTTTTTACATTGCTACGCTTAAAATTTGCCGGACAAGTTGGGCAATAAGTTGTTAACCTAATAAAACCAGTGCCATCCTTTGGCCACTGGTACCCGACACTTGTTACAGGTATCCCCCCACCATATTGTGAGTTATAAATAAAAGCTGTAAATTTCGTTGAATCAACTCCACTCCAACCAAAGGCTTTGTACTCAACATTTGGCGATGAAATGTTTATTAAACTATCGAAACCACCATTATTAACATAATTGGCAATTTGGCTATTTAAATTAATAGTAATAAAAAATAAGTACAGCATAATGCTGTACTTATTAATTAACTTAAGTAATATTTGTTTATTATTTTGCAATTATTAATTTTTTTGTGCTAACATTTTTATTTGCGTTTGTTATTGTAACCAAATACATACCACTAACTAAATCTAAATCTAATTTACAAATAAAATTGCTGGTTACATAATTTTTAGAAACATATATTTTACCGCTAACATCTCTAACCGTTACTTGTAAATTTTCGCTATCTGCTATACTTACTAAATTAACTTCGTTTGAGGTTGGGTTAGGGAATAAATCTACAGTCCAGCTATTTGCAATAGTTTCTGTTTTAGTTGTATTATTTAATAAACGGCTATTTAAATTTACGCCATACGTGCAATTATCTTTTACGGTAAGTACCGTTTTATAAATGCTGTTGTATAAGGCACGGGCTTGGTAAATGCAAGCGCCATTCTGCCCTGCGCATAATTTGGCTAAGTTTATTAAACTGCTGCTATCGGCAATTGTAAAATTAGCAGTAGCAAATTTATGGTACAATGCATTGTAGTTTTTATAATTTTGTTCTATCGCATTAGTACAAGTAATCACTGCGTTTAATGTATTAGCTAAAGCAGTATTACCTTTATAATTTGCATTTTCTACTTGCATAAATTTATCAATACTACTATTTACAAAATTACTTTGCACAGTACTGTTATTATTATACGAGCGGTAATTAGCAGTGTTTGCCATGTAGTTTACCTCGCTACTTTGTGCTGTACTATTTACTACACTTGGTGCAGAAGCGATTGTACTTCCAAACGAAGCTGGTGCCATCATACCACCGCTACCGCCACCACAACTGGCGCTACCTGTGCCATAAAACAAACCGCCTGATAAATACGATTGTGGTGTTGGAGAGCCATCATTATTAGGAGGATTGTATGGGCTAGCACTTATTGCAAATAAGGGTGATGAGCTGGCATATGTGCTTAAATCAGCCGTCCAAGTGCCATAATTAATTCCAGATGTCCATGTGCCGTTCCACTCATTGTTCATAGTATTAGTATAGCCACCTTGTGTACCAATAACTCCCGCATTTTTCAAAACCATACCGCGTATTAATGGTGCGTTTAGTTTATTGGTAAACCATACTGTTCCTGTATTATTGTTATCAAACACAAAACCTTGGTAAGCGTTGCTTAATAAATTACACGTAACACTTGGGCTGTTTGTGCCATTGTTGCTACCTACATATATTAAGTTGCCTAAAGTACTTGTAGTACCTGCACCTAATACAGTGTTGGTTGTAACTACAACTGCACTTTGCGTGTTTACAACATTTATACCTTGTTGTGTTGCACCATATAAACCATCTACGGTTAAGCTAACTGTATTATTGCTTATTAAACTTGGGTAGCCATTCATACCATTTAAGCTAATACCTCTATAAACTCTATTTATTAAATTATTTTGTATAAATAATTTCGTGCCTGTTGCGTTTTGCCAAGGTGTGCTATTTGCACCACTTACACTAATAGCATTGTTTATATAATTAGGGTTCACTTAAACTCACAAAGTGTTTATAAATAAAGATCTTTAGGGATAAAAAAACAAAATAGATGCAAGACATTTGTGAATAACCTTAAAA
>JAYVGH010000053.1:0-14803 GCA_043772435.1 Bacteroidota bacterium | reverse complement strand
CATCGGTTTTACCGGTTGAAGGTTCTGCTTACTCTTATGCTTATGGTACTGTTGGCGAATTATTTGCATGGTTTATTGGTTGGAATTTAATTTTAGAATACATGATGGGAGCTACCACTGTTGCCGTAGCATGGAGCGGTTACTTTGTAAAATTATTACATTTGTTTCATGTTGAGTTTCCTGTAAATCTTTGCAACGATTTATCTACCGCAACCGAAAAATGCGCACAATTAGGTTTAGAAGCGCCGAGTTTTGCATTTAATTTGCCTGCATTTTTAATTACGTGGGTAGTAACTGCTGTTTTAATAAAAGGTATTAAAGAAGCTGCCAGTACAAACAATATTATTGTTGTTATAAAAATTGCGGTTGTTTTATTTGTAATTGTTGTTGGTGCGTTTTATATAAAAACCGAAAATTGGACGCCGTTTATTCCAGATAAAGTACCAGTGCTTGGTGAGGATGGTTTGGCTACCGGAAAATTTACGTTTGGCTTTGGAGGGGTTTTAACAGCTGCTACCATAGTGTTTTTTGCATACATTGGTTTTGATGCAGTTTCCACTCAAGCTGGCGAAGCCATTAATCCCAAAAAAGATGTGCCGTTTGCAATTGTTGCTTCGTTAATAATATGTACGGTGTTGTATATTTTAGTTTCGTTAGTATTAACGGGTATGGTTAGATACGATCAATTAGATAAAGCTGCACCTGTAGCATCTGCCTTTTCAGGAATTGGTATAAATTGGGCTGTGTTCATTATTACTATAGCCGCTACGGCAGGTTTAACTTCAGTAATGTTAGTAATGATGTTAGGACAAACACGTATATTTTTAGGAATGGCTAAAGATGGTTTACTTCCACGAAGTATGTTTGGAACTTTACATCCAAAATTTAAAACACCTTACAGAAGCACTATTTTAGTTGGGGCAATTATATCAATAATTGCAGCACTAACACCAATCGGTAAAATATCAGAAATGTGTAGCATGGGTACCTTATTAGCTTTTGCGATGGTGTGCGTTGCCGTTATGATGTTACGTTACAAAAAACCAGAACTAGATAGACCTTATAAAACTCCTGCTTTATATTTAGTAGGTACATTAGGAGTAGCTTTTAATATATTTTTAATGTGCTTTGTAAGAAAAGAAACTTGGATAGCCTTTTTAATATGGGGAAGTATAGGCATTATAGTTTATTTTTTATATAGTAAACGCAATAGTAATCTTGAAAAACAAGGAAAAGAATAAATACTATTTTTACAAATCTTTAACAAAGGCTGTTCGAATTATCGAATAGCCTTTTCTGTTTTATGGCAATTTGTTTTTATTTAACGTTAAAAATTTTAAATTAATTTATGGAATAGTTGTACGAAAAGTATCTTTATTAAAAGAAGAAATATGAAACGCATAACATTAACAATTTTATCACTACTATTAACTCACATTGTGTTTTGTCAAACAATTATTAATGGCAATTTTGAAACTAATACAGCCGGTAGTGACGATCAAATTAATTTATCAAATTCTGCATCAAATGCTATGTTGCCCTACGTTAATTCTTTTGGTAGCTATGGTGATGTGGATATTATTAAATCCTTAACCTATGGTGGCAGCGGCGCACAAGATAAAACCTGGTATTTAGGCATTACAGGTGGTGGAACAGATATTATTGCCATGAGTTTAACCCAACCTTTAGTTGCAGGCAAAACATACAGTTTTTCTTTTTACGACCGAAAACATAATGGCTACACAGCTAATCCTATACAAATTGGTATTTCCGAATCTAATTCTTCGTTTGGAACGGCAGTTTACACGGCACCCAATGCACCTGTAGAAAATAGTTGGACGCAAAGAACATTTACATTTACTGCATTACAAAACGAAAAATATATTACCGTTCAAATGCCAATTGGTGATATAAATCAATGGGCTAATATTGATAATTTTGTGTTAACTCCCTTAAAAAATAGCGAAATAGTAAGTACACCAACTGTAGAAATTATTCTACCAAAAAAAGACAGTGTATTAGTAAAAACAATAAAAAAAGTAGATACTGTTATTGCAAAAAAAGTACCTGTAAAATTTAATCGTCATAAATTAAATGGCAGAAAATGCATTATACAAGAAACACTTCACGTACCAGATGCTGCTGTAAAACTACAGGTATGGGATAAAAATACTGTGGATGGCGATATGGTTTCTATTTATTTAAACGGACAATTATTAGAAGATAGCCTAATGGTTACTAGCACTAAAAAAGAATTAGTGCTTTATTTACAAGCGGGTAGTAATTTAATAGTTATGCAAGCCATTAATTTAGGAAGCATACCTCCAAACACAGCTACCATAGGTATTAATAATAGAAATAAAAACATTACCCTAGTATCTGATTTAAAAGAGAGTGGGGCAATAGAACTTATTTTTAATCCAAGTGAATTGGTTATAAAATAACTTTTTAAACAATTTTAGGTTTTGTTTGTTTAAAGTAACAATGAAAACAACACTAATTATTGGGGCATCTTCAGGTATTGGCAAAGCATTGGCAAACACCCTTATTTCTAACGGCGAAAAAGTAATTTCAATTTCGAGAACCAATCCTGATATTGAAAATATAGAACATTACACTTATGATGTACTAAGTACAGACGAATTTCCAAAAATTACCGAAACTATTGATGGCATAGTATACTGCCCCGGCTCCATAAATTTAAAGCCATTTCGTACCTTAAAAAAACAGGATTTTTTAAATGAGTTTGAGTTAAATGTGTTGGGTGCAATTAAATGTATTCAAACCTACTCACCAAATTTAGCACAATCAACATTGGCGAGTATAGTTTTATTTAGTACTGTTGCCGTGCAAACCGGAATGAATTTTCATACCTCAGTAGCTGTTAGCAAAGGCGCTATCGAAGGTTTAACAAAAGCCTTAGCGGCTGAATTCTCGCCAAAAATAAGAGTAAATTGTATTGCCCCATCGTTAACACAAACGCCTTTAGCTGATAAATTAATTAATACTCCCGAAAAAATAGAAGCCGGAAATAATCGCCATCCGTTAAAACGCATTGGTAGTGCAAATGATATCGCTAATGCGGCTCAGTTTTTATTATCAGATAAAAGTAGTTGGGTTACAGGGCAAATACTACATATTGATGGTGGAATGAGTACTTTAAAAGTTTAAATTTATAGCATGAATACTTTTAAAAATATAGTATCGATTATCAAAAATTTAAAAACTCTAATTGAAAAAAGATAAGATAATATCTGTATTAATGGCTGTTTATAATACAGATTTTGTATTTGTAAAACGCGCTATAGACTCTGTATTAAATCAAACCTATACTAATTTTGAATTAATAATAATTGATGATGGAAGCGATAATAGCTCTCATGTACAACTTTTAAATTATGTTATTTTGCATCAGGATAAAATTACATATATGCGCCATTTAAACATAGGGCAATCTTTATCTGTAAATTACGGTGTTAAAATAAGCAATGGCGATTACATCACTATAATAGATGCTGACGATGAATATAAGCCCAACCATCTTTTAAATTGTTTAAACGAAATGGAAAGCGTTGATTTAATCGCATCCACATCAAAAACGATAGTAAATAATGAGGCGGATTATTTTGTGCCCGATAAAAATAATAATAATAAATTAATTCATGTAGATAATTGTATTTTGTTTGCAACCTTGTTTGGTAAAAAAACGGTATTTGAAAACATACCCTTTCAAACAAAATATGCTGCAGATGCAACCTTTTACGAATTGGCAGCTAAAAACTATTTGGTAAAAAAAGTAGATTTAAGAAGTTACATTTATTACAGAAATAATCCAAATAGCGTAGTAGGTCAAATAAAAAAAATAAATAACTTACACTAACATGCAACTACAATTATCATCAATTGACATAGCTCAAATGTTACAACGTTATAGAGCCACGTTTATAAATAGCTTATGTGGTTTTAAAAGCGTGTGTTTAATTGGTTCAAAAAATAAAGCTAATCAAACTAATTTAGCAATTTTTAGTTCGTTAGTGCATATTGGCGCTAATCCGCCACTAATAGGTTTTGTTGTGCGTCCGGACTCTGCTGACAGACACACTTTACAAAATATTTTAGAGACAAATTATTATACCATTAATCATATTAATCCTAAAATATACAAACAAGCTCATCAAACATCTGCGCGTTACCCGCAAGAAATATCAGAATTTAAAGCAACAGGTTTAACTGAAGATTATAAAAATGATTTTTTAGCGCCTTATGTTTTAGAATCTAATATAAAAGTGGGACTAGAACTAAAAGAAAAAATAGATTTTACAATTAATGGCACTATTTTTATAATTGGCGAAATAAAATATATTTATTTTTCAAATGAATGTTTAAATGAAGATGGCTTTTTGGATTTAGAAAAAGCAGAAACTATTACCTGTAGTGGTTTAGATAGTTACCATACAACAACAAAAATAGCGCGTTTAGAGTACGCTAAACCAAATAGTTTACCTAATGAAATTTAATGCAATAATATCTTCCCACTTCTAATCAACACTTCTGAGCCTTCAGCTAAAATAACCGAAGTAGGTTGTTGTTGCGTTAAAAACGAAAATTGTTTGCCATATACAGTTTCAAAATCAATATCAACACTGTAATGTTTTATTGGATACATATCCCAACGCGGGTGTTCTACACCGTATTCAATTGTTTTTAATTCACTTTTTTTTGTGTAACCCCAATAATGTTCTGTAATAAATTCGGCTTCGCTGTTAGCCTCAATTAAATATTTTTGTTTTTCTGATACTACATTTATTGTGTGCCACTTATTTTTTTTAAATCCATACATAATATTAAATTCGTTTTCTGTTTCTTGCCAATTGTGTTTTGTAAAAAGTGTTTGGTATTTTTCATTGTATAATGCATTCGCAATAATTGATATGGCCGGCTTTGGCACAATTTCGCTTATAAAAACAGCGCCGCGTTTTAATACGTTATTATTATTGTAAGTAACATAAAATCGTAAATTAACTTCTTCAAAATTTACATGAAACGGAAATTTTATGCCTTTAATTTTTGTATTCTTAAATAAAAAACCAACTATGCTTACATAACAGTTTCCGTTCCACAAATCAAGCTGGGTGTGTGGTGGCAAATAATTATTTAAAATAGATTTATCTATTACATAATTTACCAATATTAATTTTCGCCACTCGGCAGTTAAAAAAACAGATTGCATATTTTACTTTTTAAAAATAGCATCGGCAATACCTTTGTTAATACTATAATTTGTTAACTTAATAATTATCTTACCTTTTTTGCCAACTTTTTCAGCTTCTTTTTTGGCATTAGTATTAATATCGGCTGCTACAGCTTTTGGTACTTTAAATTTTTTAATGTCAACTTCAAAGTTCATTATATCAGGTAATCCAAACGCTAATTGTGCGCCATAAATATATTCCGTTAAAATTGTACCGTTTGTTTTAGTTGTAATTTGCGATTTTTTTATTACTGAATTTTTTTCATCAATCCACAATTTACCTAAAATAACATCGCCGGTATCGTTAAGTGGAATAATATTTATTAAACTAATTTTAGTTCCGGTTGCATTGTCACTATTTTGTAAAACAGCTGTGTAACTGTTCGTATCATTAATTAATTTATTAAGTTGTACAAAGCCTTGTTTCGGTACTATTGCGATACTTTTCGATTCAACTTTAAATTTATCTTTTTGTTTAAAATAAATTTTTGCATTTATGGGTAGCATTTTTATAAATGGTAAATCTACTTTTATATTTACATTAACACTGTAATCATTGGCTTTATTTAATTTAAGTTGAACCGCATTTAAAATTGTATTTGGGTTTTGCGATTGTATTGAAAAACCTTTAATAAAAAGAAATAGTGTAAACAAATAAATTATTTTTTTGAAAATGTTCATTATGATAAAATATCTTTTTTATTAAATTTATATAACGCAATAGTTAGCAAAACAATAATATGACTTACTAAAATTAATATTGAAAATAAAATATTTGTAGTAGAGAGTGGATCGTCGAAAAAATATCGCCATGCCGCCATGTGAGTTGTAAATAAAAATGGCCTAATATTATCAAAAACAGGAACTTCTAACGTTCCAATAATGGTAAATACTAAAATTATTCCCATGGTTGTAACAATAGGTCCAATTGAATTTTCTGAAAAACAAGATAGTGTTAGCGCTAAAGTTGCAACTGTAACCAGTGATAAAAAGGCGGTTACAAACCCATAAAAAAATCGCCAACTTATATCTTGCTGTTGAAAAACAATTAAACCATCAGATTTTAAAACAATTAAATCGCCACTGCCAAAAAGTAATTTTCCAAAAACTAAACTCATTATAATTAAACAAATAATTACAACAAATGTATATACGCAACTTGCTAAAAATTTTGATAACAAAATACTACTACGGGAAATGGGCTTAGTTAACAGCAACCGAATTGTACCCATTGCCGATTCACCTGAAATCATATCGCCTGTAACAAATGCTATCAATAACGGTACGTGGATAATTAGCATCTGCAGAATAATAAAAGCAATTAAATTTCCATTTAAAATATTTCCTTCAAATGATAACGATTGCTCAAATTGCCCTGTAATTAAAGAAATATAAAACATGCCATCCATTTTCATGGCAAATAAAATAATAGCAATAATTAATATAATACCGCCAATGCCAATATAACTACGAGGTTTATAGGCAATTTTTAAAAGTTCGTTATAGGTACTTTTCCAAAACATTATGCGGTAATTAATTTTAAAAAATAATCTTCTAATTTTCGTTTTGTTTCAATAGAACTTACTTTAACTCCTTTTTCACAAAACAATTTGTTTATTTCTGAAATAGTTGGTTGTGTAGTATGCAGTAATAAGTTTGAGTTAGATACACTTACCAAACAATTTGAATATGGAGATTGGGCAATTGTATTTTTCGCTTCATCAACATTGTTTACAGTAAAAGACACAATTAATTCGGCACTGTTCAAAAGCTCTGCAACGCTACCTTGCACTATCGTTTGACCTTTATTAATTATAATCATTCGGTTGGCAATTAACTCAATTTCTGATAAGATGTGCGATGATAAAATAACAGTTTTGCCTTGTTCGTTTTTTAATTGTAAAATTAAATTACGAACATCAATTATACCTTGCGGATCTAAGCCGGTAGTAGGCTCATCTAAAATTATTAAATCCGGATTATGGATTAATGTTTGTGCAATACCCAAACGCTGTTTCATGCCGTGCGAAAAACCACTAATTTTATCACGTTCTCTACCTTTTAATCCAACGAATTCTATCACTTCGTGAATTTTATTTTTATTTATTTTTGTGCCGGAAATCCGTGCAAACAGTTCTATATTTTTTTCGGCAGATAAATATTTATAAAAATCAGGCTTTTCAACAATACATCCAATTTTAGAAAGTATAAAACTTCTGTTCGTATTTAAATCTTTACCAAATAAATTAATAGTACCACTTGTTGGTTTTATAAGTGATAAAATGGTTCGAATAGTTGTACTTTTTCCTGCTCCATTTGGCCCTAAAAATCCAAATACATCGCCAGAATATACATCAAAACTTACATCTTTAACAGCGCAAAAGTCGCCATAATGTTTTACTAAATTTTTTACTTCAACTATCTTTTGCGGATCTTTCAATATATTAGTGTTAAACAAGTAAACACATATTTTGTTTATGTAAATGTATGATATATACTAGTGGTTTAGAATTATTAGTTAAAAAAAAATTAGTTAAAAGTTGTTACAAAAAACTGAAATAAATATTGTGTGGTTTAAGCGAGATTTACGTTTTACTGACCACGAACCTCTATATTTGGCTCAAAAATCTCAACTTCCGGTACTTTTAATATATTGTTTTGAGCCAATTTTAATGGCTTATGATGACAGCGATGTAAGACACTGGCGATTTATATATGAATCGTTGCAGGAAATGCGTGAGAAATTAAAAAATATTAATGCGGATATTTTTATATTTCACAACGAAGTTAAAACTGTGTTTAACGAACTTATTAAGCATTATAAAATTAATACCATTTTTTCGCACCAAGAAGTTGGCAATAAACTAAGCTATGATAGAGATTTAGTGATTCAACACTTTTTTAAATCAAATGGTGTAATTTGGAAAGAATCGCAATTACATGGCGTTATTCGTAAATTAAAATCGCGAAGTAATTGGGAAAAACGTTGGCAAGAAAAAATGCAAGAGCAACCAAAATTAATTAATGAGATAGATTGGAACATAATAATATTAGAGGATAATATTTACAATGAATTAAAAGGAAAAATATTGCCAATAGAAATCACAACACGTAATAAAAATTTTCAGCAGGGAGGCGAATATTGGGCTTGGCGGTATATGGATAGTTTTATTAAAGAACGATATGTAAATTACAGTCAGTTTATTTCAAAGCCAATGCTTAGCCGTAAGGGTTGTAGTAGATTATCGCCATACTTGGCTTATGGCAATATTAGTATGCGTATGCTGTATAAATATACTATGCAACATTATAATAATTCACAAAATAAACGCGCTTTATCTAACTTCATTTCTCGTTTACACTGGCATTGTCACTTTATACAAAAGTTTGAAGACGAATGTAGAATGGAATTTGAAAATGTAAACAAAGCATACGATAGTTTAATAAAACAAAAAAACGAAATATATATTTTAGCGTGGCAACAAGGTAAAACGGGTGTACCCATTGTTGATGCCTGTATGCGCTGTTTAGTAGCCACAGGTTATATTAATTTTAGAATGCGTGCCATGGTAGTTTCATTTTTTGTATTTAATTTATGGCAAGATTGGCGAGAATTACATTTTTTAGCGCGGCTGTTTTTAGATTATGAACCTGGTATACATTACCCACAACTTCAAATGCAAAGTGGTACTACGGGTATTAATACCATTCGTATTTATAATCCAATAAAAAATTCGGAGGAACATGATACGGAGGGTATTTTTATAAAAAACTGGTTACCAGAATTAAAAAATATTCCACCACATATAATTCACGAACCCTGGAAATTATCGTTAATTGAACAACAACTTTACGACTGTGAGATTGGAAAAGACTACCCACCACCAATTGTAGATATTGAAAAAACTCGTAAGTATGCCAGCGATATTGTTTGGAACTTTCGAAAAGAAGATTCGGTAAAGGAAGAAGCAAAGCGTATCTTGCAATTACACGTAAACAATACAAAATCAAATAACCAAAAAAGATAAATTATAATGAATCGCTTTTTAAAACTAATACTTTGTATTTTAATTCCATTATCAATTGGCGCTATTTCCGGCATTGCTACCGCTTCATCTGTAAATACCTGGTTTGTAACTCTTAATAAACCCATTTTTAATCCACCCAATTATTTATTCGCACCAGTATGGACGTGTTTATACATTTTAATGGGAATTTCTATTTTTTTAATTTTGCAAACCCCTAAAACACCATTTAGAAAAAAGGCGGTTACTATTTTTTGTGCTCAACTATTTTTAAATTTTTGCTGGAGTTTTTTATTTTTTAAATTTCAGTTGCTCGGTATAGCTTTTATCGAAATTATTTTTATTTGGTTAAGTATAATTACGATGATTTATATTTTTCAAAAAATAAATAAAACAGCCGCTTATCTGCAAATTCCTTATTTATTATGGGTAAGTTTTGCAAGCGTTTTAAATGCAAGCATTTGGTGGTTAAATAAATAAAATAAAATAAAATATCCATCGTGCCGCATGGCAAAAACAAATGCAGATGGTGGATATACCGCTTGAGCAATAAAAAAATAATAAATATTTACACATGAAAGGCGTAAAAAAACAAAATCTCCCCTCTAAAATTTGTTTGGTTTGCCAAAAGCCATTTGCCTGGCGTAAAAAGTGGGAAAAAAATTGGAACGACGTAAAATACTGTAGTGATAAATGTCGTTCTAAAAAATCGGCAATTTAATAAAACTATATGTACAGTTAATTGTTTAATAAAATATGACACTTCGGATAATACTTGGCGATCAATTAAACTATAAGCATTCTTGGTATACAAAAAAAGATAAATGTATCATTTATCTTATCATGGAAATGAAACAGGAAACTGATTATGTGTTGCATCACGTACAAAAAATTATAGGTTTTTTTGCTGCTATGTTCAATTTCGCTAATTACCTCACAAAAAATGGACACAAAGTAATTCACTTAAAAATTAACGATTCGGATAACAAACAGGATTTACAAAAAAATTTACAACACTTTATTTTAAAATACAAAATTACTCAATTTGAGTACCAATTACCTGACGAATACCGATTAGATGAACAATTAAAACAGTTTACAAAAGAGTTAACCATACCTTATAAAGTATTTGATACCGAACACTTTTTAACTCACAGAAGCGAATTAGCAGATTTATTTAAGGAAAAAAAAACATATTTAATGGAAACGTTTTATCGTACTATGCGAAAAAAACACAACATTATGATGGAAGGTAAAGACCCAATGGGTGGTAAATGGAATTTTGATGCTGATAATCGTCAAACATATAAAGGCGAAGAAAAAATTCCTGCACCAATACTATTCAAACATAATTATACCAGTATTTTAAAAGAAATTGATAAAGCGAAAATTAAGTATTTTGGCAATCCAATGGCAACTGAGTTTCCGTGGCCTACGAGTCGCAAACAAGCTTTAGAGGTATTAAACTTTTTTACAAAAAAACTATTACCCTTGTTTGGTAAGTATCAAGACGCCATGCATACTAACTATTGGAGTCTCTATCATGCAAGAGTTTCGTTTGCAATGAATATAAAAATGATATCTCCAAAAGAAGTTATTGATGCAGCAATAAAGCAATGGCAGAATAATTCTACCGAAATTAGTATTGAACAAATTGAAGGTTTTGTAAGACAAATTTTAGGTTGGCGCGAATATATGCGGGGTATTTATTGGGCAAAAATGCCTAAGTATGGTTCGCTAAATTATTTTGGGAATAATGAAAAGTTACCTACTTGGTTTTGGGACGGCAACACAAAATTAAATTGTTTAAAACATAGTATTAATCAATCTTTAGAATTTGCCTATGCTCATCACATACAGCGTTTAATGGTTACAGGTAATTTCGCTTTATTAGCCGGTATTCATCCCGATGAAGTAGATAAATGGTATTTAGGAATTTATATTGATGCCATTGAGTGGGTAGAGATAACCAACACCAGAGGCATGAGCCAATTTGCAGATGGTGGTATAGTTGGCAGCAAACCTTATGTTAGTAGTGCCAACTACATTGATAAAATGAGTAATTATTGCAAAACATGCTACTACGATAAAACAAAAAAAACTGGCGAACGAGCTTGTCCGTTTAATAGCTTGTATTGGAATTTTTACGATAAGCAAACCGATAAATTATCTAAAAATCCACGTATAGGTATGATGTACAATGTGTGGCGAAAAATGCAACCAAATGCTAAAGCCGAAATTTTAGAGCAAGCCGATTATTATTTAAAACATATTAATGAATTATAATGAAGCGTTCAATAGTTTGGTTTAAAACCGATTTACGTTTACATGATAACGAAACCCTTGTACACGCCATTAAACAAAGCGATGACGTTATACCTGTGTATTGTTTTGACGAAGCGCATTTTAAAGTTAATACGTTTGGATTTAAAAAAACAGGGTTTTTTAGAGCAAAATTTTTGTTAGAATCGGTTATTGATTTAGACTTTAACCTCCGTAAACTTGGTTCGGGATTGTTAGTAGTAATAGGCAAACCCGAAGAAGAATTATCTAAACTTGTGCAACAACATAATGTACAAAAGGTATTTGCAAAAAAAGAAGTATCCTACGAAGAAAAACAAACTGAAGCCTTGGTTGAAGCCGAAATTTGGAAACACCATTGTACGCTCGAAACCTTTAGCACTAGTACATTATACCATGCCGAGGATTTACCGTTTTCAATTAAAGACATTCCGGATGTATTTACAAATTTTAGAAAAAAGGTAGAAAAAGAGTCTTCAATCCGACCTATTTTTAATATACCAACAACTTTAAAATCACCCGAAATAAAATCTAATCAAATTTTACGAATCGAACAATTAGGTTTTAAACCCGAAACCGCGGATAGCCGTGCAGCCATTATTTTTAAAGGGGGAGAAACAGAAGGACTAAATCGCATACAACATTATTTTTACCAAACAAAAGCTATTTCAACATATAAAGAAACCCGCAATGGCTTAATTGGGGCTAATTATTCATCTAAATTTTCAGCTTGGTTAGCTTTGGGTTGTTTGTCTCCGCGCGAGATTTATTATGAACTTAAAAAATACGAATCACAATTTGGTGCAAACGAATCTACTTACTGGTTGGTATTTGAATTATTGTGGCGTGACTATTTTCGCTTTATGTTTAAAAAACATCACACTAAATTTTTTTTACAAGCGGGTATAAAAAACGATAATTCTGTATTAGTAAATCATAATGATAAACTTTTAAATAATTGGATTAACGCTAACACCGGAGTTGATTTTATAGACGCTAATATGTTAGAATTAAAACTAACCGGCTTTATGAGTAACCGTGGTCGCCAAAACGTAGCCTCTTATTTTTGTAACGATTTAAAATTAGATTGGCGTTATGGCGCCGCTTATTTTGAACAACAATTAATAGATTATGACGTGTGCAGTAATTGGGGTAATTGGGCGTATTTAGCAGGTGTTGGTAACGACCCCAGAGGCAATCGTTATTTTAACATCGAAAAACAAGCGAATGATTACGATAAAAATAAGCGGTATCGCAACTTATGGTTGAGTTAAGTGTTACAACAATAAATAAATTTTTATGAGCAAATTATACCGTGTTAATTTTAAACAAAATATTCCTGCAAGTACTGAAAGGGTATGGGAATTTATGTCGTCACCAAACAATCTTAAATTAATTACGCCGCCGCACATGGGTTTTCAAATAATTAGCGAAATAGACTCTGATAAAATGTATGCCGGACAGATAATTGCATATAAAGTTAGCCCTGTGGCAGGTATAAAACTAACTTGGGTTACCGAAATTACACATGTAAAGGATATGGAGTATTTTGTAGACGAACAACGTTTTGGACCTTACACACTTTGGCACCATAAGCATTTTATTAAACCAATTAAAAATGGAGTTGAAATGAATGATATTGTTGATTATAAAATTCCGTTTGGTTTTTTAGGAGATATTGCAAATAGTATTTTAGTAAAAAAACAATTACAAACTATTTTTGATTACCGTTTTAAAAAAGTGGTTGAAATTTTTGGAAACTATGAAGGTTAATACGTATAATCAAACACAAGATGTAACGTGGTGCAACTATAGTGGCATGCCATCGCCAATGGCTTTTTTATTAGCCGAGCAACAAAAACAAGAAGCTAAAGACAATGAAAAAAATAAATTTATTTTTTCGGCGTCAGATACAAATAGAATTATTGAAATGGCTTGGGAAGACCGCACTCCCTTTGAAGCCATTGAGTTTCAATTTGGCATAAAAGAAAAAGAAGTAATTGAATTTATGCGAAAAAATTCGTTACCGAGTAGTTTTAAAATGTGGCGTAAACGCATGGCAAAGCGCGGTACAAAACATCAAGCATTAAGAGATAAAACTACTTTACGTTTTAAATGCAACCGCCAACGTGGCACGGGTAATAAAATTTCCAAACGGTAATTATTTAAAAATATAAAGTCCTTTATTAAAATCTTGCTTACTTTTTTTGCTTGATCAAAAAAAGTAACAAAAAAAATCAAGCCTGCATAAAGTTTTGCTAAAGTCTTTTTTGCATTAAAGCCGGATGATTTAAGCGCTTCGCGAGAGACAAAAATCATCTTTCACACAGTCCAACGCATTTTAACGCAAAAAGACTTTAACGCAAAACTTTATAAGGGCGTAAATTACTTGTTTACTATTTCGGATTTTTTTTTATAGGTTATTCAAATCTTAAACTTTCAATAGGATCTAACTGCGAGGCGCGTTTGGCGGGAATATAGCCACTTATTAAACCAACTGTTACACAAATTATTACACCCATTATTATCCAAAACCATGGAATAAAAAAACCGGTATTTAACGCTAAACTAATTACGTTTCCAATAATAATTCCAAATAAAATTCCAATAGCTCCACCCATTAAACAAATAACTACGCTTTCAATTAAAAATTGATATTTAATTGTTTTTTGAGTAGCCCCTAAAGCCTTACGAACGCCAATTTCTCTAGTACGTTCGGTAACACTAACTAACATAATATTCATTAGGCCAATAGCGGCACCTAATAATGTAATTAAACCAATAATGGTGGCGCCCACAGTTACTTTTTCTAAATTACCAATAAGCATAGTTGCTAAATTATCAGCTTTTACAATGTCAAAATTTTCAGGATTTGTTGTTTCCACTTTTCTTATTTTTCTAAATATTCCTTTGGCTTCGTTTAAAATAATAGTAAGTAATGCGGCATTTTTAGTAAGTACATTAATGGTAAAGCTCATATCGGGTTTGCCAAAATACTGGCGGGCATTGGTAAGCGGCACAATGCACACTTTGTCGCCTCCAAAACCTGCGCTGTTACCTTTAGATTTTAATACACCAATTACTTGATAACGGTTTGCACCAATTTTAATGGTTTTATCAACGGCACTTTCATTTTTATCAAATAAGGCATTTTCAATATCTTTTCCAATAATTACCATGTGTTTACCACTAATAATTTCGGAAGGATTAAAATTCCTCCCTTTTT
>JAYVGH010000052.1:0-40084 GCA_043772435.1 Bacteroidota bacterium | reverse complement strand
CGACCAGCCAAAAAAAGATGGCTCAAATCCTTTTTGCTTACAAATTCACCTTAACGGTAAAAAAAAGCAAATTACTATACCTGTTTGGTGTAAACCCATATTTTTTGATTTAAAAACTAAACGTATTAAATATACGCACCCAAATTACCAACAATTAAACTTGCTAATTGAAGCCAAGTGTAAAAAAGCCTATGATATTATTTATAATGCTCTATTAAAAGATGAGCCTATTACAATGGAGGGCTTTTTATTAAAGTATAACAGAGAGCAAATTCACCACTCAGTTAATGATTTCTTTGCATTTGTAGAAAATGAAATTAAGTTAGAGAAAAAAAAAGCGAACAAAGCACCCGGCACAATAAAAAAATATGGATTTCAGTTAAATAAACTAAGAGTATATAAGCCTAAACTGGAATTTAACGACATTACGACTACGTTTTTAGCAAACTTTGAAGAATATATGAGAGAAACGCTCAATAATGAAAAAGGTGGCTCTAATAACACTTTAAAAATGATTAGAAAGTTTTTATATGTTGCTATCAAACGAGGATTAACGAAAAACAACCCATTTGAAGACTACCAAATAAAAGAAGATTCTAACGGTGAAATAAAATTTTTAAATATCGAAGAGTTTCATAAAATTAAAAACTACTTTAAAACATTAGATACTACACACAAACACTTTTTAACATTAAAATCTTTTATATTTTGCTGTTGTACTGGTTTGAGGTATGGTGACGGTAAACGTTTTAAATTAAGCGACCTTAACAATAACTGTATTCTTATTAAAACTCAAAAAACAAAAAAAACGGTTTCGGTTCCCATCATATCAGCAGCTAAAGAGTTACTTAATTATGATTTAGACCCGAATTTACCAAACTTAAAAACGCCTTGCGACCAAACGTGTAATAGAGCATTAAAAGAAGTTGCTAAAATCTGTAAAATAAATAAATCTATTACCACACATTATGCAAGACATACTTTTGGTTGTATAGCATTAAATAATGGAATGCCAAGAGAAACGGTACAAGCAATTTACGGGCACTCCACGAGTAAACAAACAGATCATTATGCAATATTAAATAACGATACGAAAATTACAGAAATGACAAAATTAGAAGGGGTGTTTTAAAGCGTCAGATAAAATGGAGCTGTACAACACTTTAGCATAAAAGAATCCGTCCGTCTTTTTTGACGTGTGAGATTTTAGTAATATGTTTTTAAAAGCGGATTATTATTTATTCGCCTTGTTTGGTTTTTATACTCAATATACTTAATGGGTTCACCCTTAATTAAAGGTCACTTAAACGGAACTATTGTCTGAACAGACAATAGTTGCCTCAATGGGTTCACCCTTAATTAAGGGGAGTGTAAACCGTTCCCTTTTATCATTAAATAGCAACTCATCTGTGTTTTTTCCCATAGATGTTTTTAAAAGCGGATTATTATTTATTCGCCTTGTTTGGTTTTTATACTCAATATACTTAATGGGTTCACCCTTAATTAAAGGTCAATTAAACGGTTATTATCGGCTTTAGTAAATAAAAGCTCCGATTTAAGCGTAGCATTTTCTATTTTAGTATTTACGTGGTCGGAGTTTAATTGTTCCATTTTATGTGGAGTATTTTGTATAACATTAGGTGTTTCAATTTTTTCAATTTCTTTAACTGGCTCATTTTTACTACATTCTACGGTATTAATTGATTTTATTGATTTTATTGATTCAATGCTTCCAATATTTTCAATATTTTCAATGTTTTCAATTTCTTTAACTGGCTCATTTTTAATAGGTTCTAAAACATTTATTGGTAATATTGGTTTTATTGGTTGATTGTTTTCGATACTATCAATATTATCAATATTATCAATATTATCAATATTATCAATATTATCAATATTATCAATATTATCAATATTTTCAGTATTTTCAGTATTTTCAGTATTTTCAGTATTTTCAATGTTTTCAAGCGATTCTATTTTAGTTGTAGCATTTGTAGCATTTGTTGTTGCATTTGTTGCGTTTGTTGCCGTATTTCTAATGTTTTCACTGTTTTGCACCCGTTTGAATATTTAACTCTTTTAAATTTTCAGATTCAGCAATTTTTTTTAAGTAACTTTCAAATCCAACATACTGATTTGAATTTAATAACAAATCCTACCTCCTTATTAATTCAGAAAAAAAGGGTTGCCATGCCGGGCAACCCTTTTTATTTAACAAGAGTTTTTCAAATTGCTAAGGCAACGCTGTTACCGTTGCAGTTGTTGAAGCAATTGCACACAAATTAAAATTTAATTTAATATAAAAAATATGAAAAACGAACAACTACAAATGTTTAATCAAACAGTAAAATTTAATGGAAACAACATTTGGGTAAAACCTGTGTGCGATTTTTTTGGTATTAATTACGACAAACAAATTAGGCGTATTAACCAAAATATACTTTTAAAATCTCACACGTCAAAAAAGGCGGACGAGTTGCTATTTTTAGATAAAAGGCAAGATTTTTGTTTAACAAAACAAGGTTTTTTAACTTGGATTTTACAAATTAACTCAAAAATTGTACAGCCAAATCTTAGCGAAAAATTAATTGAATTTCAAAAATTAATTATAGATTTTCTTTTTGGTAGCATTCAGCGAACTTTCAATAAGAGCCTCAACCTCTTCATAAACTGCATTAAATTGTTTAAGCGTACTTTTTTTATATTCACCTAAACCTTTACCCTCTAACATAGTGAGTGGAATTTCACTATAATTACAATAAAAATAGTTTTTATTCTTGCTATTGTAACATACCTCAAATACAAATAAATGTCCTGTTTTTTTATTAATATCGGTGATACATAAACAACATTTTAATTCTGGTTGGTGTTTATCAACCTCCTGATAACAAGTACCAATTAGTTTTTCAGTTTCTTTCAATTTGGCTTTAAAATTAATTTTATCTAGCTTTTTTAAAACTTTACTACTCGAAATGTTTAACGCATTTACTATCTTTTCTAATTCAGCTTTCTTTTTCATAATTTTTTTGGTTTAATTATTTTAACCGGCATTTTAAAACTTACAAAAACAATTTTTGGGTTTTAGGCATTGGCTTTACTTTTACTTTTTTTAATTTTGTATCATAAGCCGTAATCTCTTTATTAATAAGTGTTTTAAAGCTATTAGTATCATCTACATAGCAACCGTTTATTAATTTTTGAATTTTTAAAACTGTATGCAATGGAAATTTGCTATAAAAATAAGCATCTGCACTTATCCCAAAAATAAAAAGCCTTTTTATATCTTTTGGCGAAAAGTGCGAAGGTTCGGGTAAAATTAAATCCCTTAACTTATTTAGCAATAGTTTAAAGCTGACTGAATATTTTTTTTATATCGGTACTGGCTTCTGTTTTATTTAATGCGGTTGTAAATACATAATCAAAACCTGCACCACTTATGCCAGCTCCAATAATATATTTTTTTTGTGCGTTTTTCATAATTTTTTACATTACTAAACTAATTGTGTAGCCTTTAGGGTCTAAGTTTTTTCTAGTTGCATCCTCCAATTTCATTCCTTTATTTATATCTCTGCTAAACCCCATTAAAAAACTCTTTAAATCGGGGTTTTTTTCATTTTTAGCAACTTCTCCAGTTAATCTTTCTATTATTTCTTCTTCAAAAAAGTAAAATGGATGCACATCTAATACTTTTCCAATCTTCTCTAAAGTAACAATTGTAACCTTTCCACGCCTAAACGACAAATATAACCCTGTACTTGAAATCTCTAATTTTTCGGCTAATTCATTAAAAGTTAAACCTTTAATTTTTAATAAAATTTTTAGCCTATCTGCTATAAATTGACCTTTTGAGGGTTCAATAATTTCAGTTTTCGCCTTTGTGTTAGTTTTTTTTGCCATTGATTATAAGTGATTTAAACATAATTATAGCTTATTTAACATAAACTATAATGTATATAACATAAACTATGTTTATGTTTGTGTGCCTATTAGTTAATTTAACAATCAAATATACAAAAAAAATGAAAACAACTACCGAACAACAAAGCCTTATTAGAAATATTTTGAATGATACCGCAAAATTTGGATTTAAGCCTAGTGTTGAATTCTACGACAAAGTGCAAATTAATCGCAAACGATGGGTCTTGCTTCTTGATGGAAAAAAAGAACCAACACTAGCAGAATTAAAAAGCATCTGTGTGTTTTTTGAAGCGGATATTAAAAACTATATCTAAAGATGAAACTCCAAAAAAAACATCTTGTAAAAAGTAATGTCGATTTCGGCAATAGGTTTACGCAACTGAGCTTCGTAAAACAAAAAAATAAAGCATTCTTAGAAATGTGTTACAAAAAAATGAACATCAACCAACCTCCTAAAAACATATCATAATGAGCGAAATAATAACAGTTGAAATGCTTGATAAAAAGGTTTCCTTTTTACAAACTACAATCGAAAAACTAACAGAACTTGTTACAGGGCAACAATCCGAACCGACCTACTCGGTAAAACAAGTTGCCATAAAATTAGGGATAAAGCCCGCAGGGGTATTATACCATATTCGAGAGGGCAATATCAAAACAACTGGAAATAAAAAACGATTTCTAAAAATTAAAGAGAGTGATTTAAACACATACATAGCAACACTAACAAATATGGAGGCAAAAGACTAAAAACACAACCAAAGCAAACGTAAAAAGATTAACAGAGTTTGGAACGGTAAAAGATAAACTCACTAAAATAAATTAAGTCAGTCGGCAAAAATTTGACTTAGAAAATAATACAAAGTAATATGAAAACAAAAAACAAAAACTCAATATTTTTGGGCAAGGCTCCTAAAGATAAAAAACCAACAAATAAAAATATAAACGTTGGCGCCAAGGTTAAATGTATAACCCGAATGTCCAAAGGTGATATTGAATTTACTAAAAGTATAAATTATAAAATTCCTCAATTTGGCGCAACATACACCGTAAGAGGCATTGACAATTCAAGTAATAACATTTGCTATTTACTATTAGAGGAAATAAAAAACCCTAATTTTTTAATTGGTCAAGAAATGGGGTATTTTTCAACATCATTCAAACTACTTTCTAACACAAACACCCCTAACAGTCCTTGTAGTAAAGTAAAAGAGCGTTTACCTGATTTTATATTTCAAAACGTCCCTGAAGAATTAAAGGAACATTTTTTTTACGTGTAATAAATTCAGCTATGCAATACACAATTAAAAATAAAAACCTCATTCAATTTCTGTCTAAACAGAGCTTTAGCAAACGACTTGAAGAAGCATTGCAACAAAATGTTTGCAACACCAAAGATAGTTTATATACAGGCTTAAAAATGAGTAACGAGATACTAAACAGTGGTACAGTTCTAAAAATAAAAAATATGTATTTCAAAGTTGAAATAACTCCTAAAGTAAAAAGCCCTTGGCGGCAAACTAAGGGCTTTTAAATAATGTAATACAAAAATAATAACAAGCGAAATGCAAAATTTTTCATTTAATACCGAAACCCTAAATAATTAAAATTATGGATGTACAATTATCACTATCAAAGATTGAGTTATCAATATCCGAAGCCATTAAAGAATTTAATTTTTTAAAGGCTTATTTATTAACGCCAAGGCCACAGCCCATTGACAAGGAAGAAATTAAGCCCAACGTTATTTTATCTATTCAAAAAACTGAAACCAACGGCAATATGTTTTTATCAATTTACAGCGAGTTTATAAAAGATAAAGAAAGTAAAAGCCCTCATATTTTTAAGCCAGGCACTTTAACAAAAGCAAAATATATCTACCAAAATTTTATAAATTTTTTATCGCTTTCCAAAAAAGAAAATCTACACATAAACGATATTAAACAAGGTTTTATTGACGACTATTATAATTTTATACGTACTGATAGAAAAGCTCAACACAACCACGCAGTAAGGCACGTAGATACTATTTCACAAGTTGTAGACTATGCAATAAAAAGAGAGTATTATAACGAAGTAAATCGGGTAAAACTATTGAAACCAAAGCGCATCAATAACAGTAAGTTAGAACACTTAACCGATTTACAGATTAAACATTTAATAGATGCAAACTTTTTAAATGATATTGTAGCCAACATTGTAAGAGATGGTTTTTTATTACAGTGTTACACTGGTTTAACTTATTTTGATGTTTGCCTACTTCGTAAAAAAAACATTGTAACCGAAAATTTTAAGGAGTGGATAAAAATAGACCGTAATAAAAACGGTCAAAGTTGCAACATTCCACTAATACCCGAAGCGAAAAACATTTTAGATAAGTATGCCGATTTTGATTATAATATTCATCACTCACTAATAAATGTGGGCGGTTTAATGCCTCAATTTTCTAATACCTATACAAATAAAGTGCTTAAAGATATTGCGCTTCATTGCAATATACCAACTATAATAATGAAAACACACTCCGGTAGGCGGACGTTTGCTATGACTTTATTAAACAATGGCTCGGTGAGTATCGAGAGTGTGAGTTCAATGTTAGGGCATACTAACACTAAAACAACGCAAAGTTTTTATGCCAAAGTATCAACCACTAAAATAAATAGAGAGATGGAGGGCTTTAATTACTTTAATAAAAAGGAAAGTTAAAAACAAATAAAAAAGCCCTCGTCGGCAAACAAAGGGCTTTTAAGAAATAATACAAGTACTATGAAATACATTACAAATATAAAAATAAAATGACACAATCACATTATGCCTTTGTAGACACAAAAAAAATAGCAAACGAAGTGCAAGACTTCATATTTATAAACTAACAATAAAAACAACAACATGAAAAATTCAGAAAACACACAAATCGAAACCTTACTAAATGGCTTATTTGATTTAAACGACCACAATGGCAATGAGGGTGCAATTAACACCCTAGAATTAATATACATGGGTTTTGTTTCCTCATTAGAATTTGAAGATATGGATGGCAGGGATAGAGCAAATATTACATTCTTTTTTATGAAACTAAAAAAACTTATAGAAAATTCCAAGGGGTTAAGTAAAGAAGATATTGTTGATTTAAAACAAGCAAATAATAAAATAATGAAAAATGTAACCATTATTACAGGCAAACAAGCCTCAGGAAAAACAATAAAAGCAAAAGAAATAGTAGCTAACAAAAAGGCAGTTTTTTTGCAAGAATTTAATATTTGTAGTGACTATCAATACTCTAAAATTCTAAAAGATACGGAAGTTATTGTAATAGATGGATTAGGATTAAGGGAAAAACAGGAAATTATAAAACTAATTTCTTCAGATACTATTTTGGTAAATAAAAAAAATGAGGTTCCTTTTAAAATGGAACGACCTGAATTGATTTTGGTTTCAAACTCATTAGATAAAAAAGATTTTACAGAGTTTCCATTTGTAAAATTTATTGAGATGTAATGTTGTTTGTGCAACAAGAAATAAAATACGCAACAAAATAGCAACAACAATTTAGATTTATGCAACAACAAGAAACCAATGAAGTGAGTTATTTCCAAAAACGTTGCAACGCCATTGGTTTAACTCCTGAAAAAAACAAACTCTTTACCAAAGAATTTAAGGCATTACCCGATAGTAAAAACATTGAGTATCCTTTACTTTGCGAAAACGAAAAGACAGGAGATGTAATAATACCTATTTACGGTTTAAACGGACACCCTGCCAACTACTACCAAGATAATGAAGGTAAATTGCAAAATGGTAAAACAAAACCCTTTGAAATTATTCGATATAAGCCGGGTAACGAACCAAAAGATAAAAACGGTAATATTTTAAAGTACCACACACCCAAAAGCGCAAAATCTTTGCCGTGGATTAGTCCCAATATTATTGATGCGTTTAGCAAGGGGAACGAGATTGACACCATTATTATCACAGAGGGTTACATTAAGGCGATTTCAGGGTGGCTAAACGGATTACACATATTCGGATTGAGTGGCATTCAAAACTCAAAGGATAAAGATACAGGAACGCTACACCCTGCAATTTTAGATACTATTGAAAAGTGTAAAGTCAATAACATTATTTTGTTGTATGATGGTGATTGCAATAATATTAGTTTAAAAGCACTTGAAGAGGAAAAAGATTTATATAAACGCCCGAAAGGTTTTTTTACATCCGCAAATAACATTAACGAGCTTCTAAAAGATTACCGTAAAGAAAGGCACTTTGATATTTATTTTGCCAACGTAAATACAATTGAATTAGAAAGCGAACCTAAGGGGTTAGATGATTTATTTGAAGCTTTTGAAGAGAATAAAAAAGAGATTGTAAAGGAACTTACAAAGTTCAGTAAACAAAAGCCTTATTATTTTACTCGTATATGTATTACAGCAGGAATGTATAAGGTTTTAAATCACTTACACATTAATAATGCTGAAACATTTTATAACGCTCATAATCAAATTATAAAAGAAAAAGCGTTTATTTTCAATGGTACCAAATTCCAATACGATTACGAAAAAAAGGAATTAAAAATAATGATACCCGGAGCTGCTAAAAATTATTTTAGAGTTGGTGATTATTACTTTGAAAAAATACAAGTACCAAATAAATACGGTGTATTGGAATACCGATATGATAAACGCCAAAAGAGTACCATCATCGAAGATCACGGCAAAAAATTAACCGAGCACGTTCCTAAGTATAAAGCATTTTGCACAAAACCTGACCATGTTAATTACCAAGAAGTAATAGACAATTGTTTTAATCGATATAAGCCATTTGAACACGAACAAGGCACAAGTTTAGAATGTCCTGAAACATTAGCATTTATGAAACATATTTTTGGCGAACAGTTAGAAATTGGATTAGATTATGTGCAATTACTTTATCAAAAACCTACCCAAACACTTCCTATACTTTGCTTGGTGAGTAGAGAAAATAATACAGGTAAATCTACCTTTGGAAAATTACTGAAAGCCATTTTTACAGGTAATATGGCAATTATTGGTAATGCCGATTTAGAAAATGATTTTAATGCTGGTTGGGCAGATAAATTAATCGTGTGTTGTGAAGAAAGTTTTATTGATAAGAAAAAAACCGTTGAAAAAATTAAAAGTTTAAGTACCGGGGATAAAATACAAATCAATCAAAAAGGGATTGACCAGGTGGAAATTGATTTTTTTGGTAAGTTTTTATTTATGAGTAACAATGAAGATAATTTTGTAATAGCTAATGAACATGATGAACGTTTTTGGGTTCGCAAAGTTCCCAAGGCAGCAAAGGAGCGAACAAACTTATTGGATTTAATGCTTGATGAAATACCAAGTTTTTTATACTACCTGAACAACCGCTATTTTAGCACTAAGTGTGAAAGTCGTATGTGGTTTGCCCCACAATTATTAAAAACAGAAGCATTAAAAAAATTAATTGAAGGTAACAAGGTTGGCCCACAAAAAGAACTAACTAACATACTCAAAGATTTATTTACCGACACCGGTTTTTGGCAATTGAAATTTACATTAAGATATATTTGCGAAACCCTTTTGAGTAAACGCTATGAACGAAATTATATTCTTCGGATTTTAAAAGACAATATGAATATGAAATCAAATATATCATCAGAACGTTTTAAATACCCTGAAATAAAAATTGTACATGAAAATGCACATACCGAAACAAAAGTTATAATTAATGGTGAGCTAGGTAAACCATTTATTTTTACAGCAGATAAGTTTTTAAGCGAAGATGAAATAAAAGCATTTGTGCTAAGTGAAGATGCTATTTATTTAGGGCAAAAGAATTTAGTGCCGGAAGATATTAAAAACAGAGGTCAGCAACTTACAATAGAAGTTCCTGCAATCGAGGAACAAACTGAAATTATAAGCAATATTTATAATAATGACGATTTACCTTTTTAATTAAATGCCTGTTAATATTCAATTTACCTTTAAAAGCCCTATAAATAGGGCTTTTTTTATTCAAAAAAAATATTTAGAACAACTGTATCTTTGGTTTTTGTATTTTTTTATACTATTATTTCATCAAACTTAAAATAATCGATACAAACGATACATTGGTTACAAGTCCTATAAACATTGATACAAAAAATGTATCGTTTGTAACCAATGTATCTTTTGTATCGTTTGTATCTTTTGTAACCAAACAACAAAATGGCTATGCCCCTTTAATACCAACGTTTGTAACCATTGTACTGAATGTAACCCAAAATATTAGTCCACACACTCGTAAAAAAATAAAAAATCAGTATTTAAAAGGTGCGTACACCGATACACTGTACGCGGTAGCAAAAAAGACTACTCAAAATAAAACATATATGTTTAGTCTAAATTAAGTATATTTGATTTAAAGAAGTAAACGTATAAAAACTTAAACTCCACTATTTTTTAGGCAAATTTATAGAAACACAGTAATATCAAGCCTTGTAGCGGTTTTATAAAAGACTGGACGGGACCTCGAACCATAACCCTGAAAATTATCTTTTCAGGGTTTTTAATTTTCAGAAATATAACGATTGCATTCCCTACGCTTTGCGCTTGCTTCGCTGGAAGAGATTCAAATTGAACGGAATTAATGGTAGCAAGCCTTAGGGAAGTAGTGTCCCATTCTGGACGGGACCTCCAATAAATGCAAAAAGCTGCCCAAAAAGGTGGCTTTTTGTTTTTATAGAAATAAAAGGAAACAACCAATAACTAAAACCCCTACCTCACTCATTTAAGCTGTTAAAACTTGTTATTTAATATATTTTCTAGTATCTTTACAAGTATAATAATGGTTTTTAAACAAAAACTCACACACATGAAAAAATATTTTATAGTTGCAACAGGTTTGGCACTTACCCTCACTTTGGTATTTATAGCTTGTACTAAGAAAAAAGACAACAAAGCTATTACTCCTACTTACAAAGAAGAAGCTAACGGTACCGGTGGCAATCCCACTAAAAATGAAGTAACCGTAACAGGTACCGCTACCAATATTACCAACCCTGCAAGTTCCAATTCAAGCATACAAACAGGTGGCAGTGGTTGGAGCAACCCAAGTTGTATTACAACATCAAGTTTGTCCATAAAAGGTGTTAATGGAAGTACTGATGTTACCGTTAACTTTGCTGCGCCACCTACCGCAGGAACTTATCAGGTAGGCGCAAATGTTGGTGTAGGTTATTGTACGGTTGTTGTTAGTAATGCGCCTAATCAGCCCGGAGGGATAGTTTGGTATGGCAAAACGGGTTCAGTATCAGTAACAACGCCTTCTACTGGTGGAATTGGTGCTACTCTAAATAACGTTTCGTGCGTACAACAAACTTTTAATTTCCCTCAGGTTACTGTAAATGGTGGTATTGGTTGTAATTAATATTTTTTTACAATTATTTCATAAAAGCTATCTTAAAGGTAGCTTTTTTATTTTCTTATAAAAATGGGATTGATGTTCGTAATTTGGTAAATGGCTTTTACAATTTAAGATTTATCTTTACGAATGGTTTTGTTTTAGTAAAATCGTTTGTTAAAAATTAATATATTAAAACTTTACTGATAATTGCTTTAACCTTTTGTTATTTTTATACAAATGCACAAGCATTGCAATATTCTAATGTCGGTTGCGATTTTGGTATTGCTTCTGTCGCAGAGCCTTTGATCTCATCTTTAATCTTACAGTCTAATTTAAATCCGAATTTAAACTTAAATTATTTATTTACACATAAAAAGTTTTGTTTTAAAACTAGCGTGGGATTAATAAACACACGCAGCTATAATAATATCACTTCTGGCGCAATTAAAATTGGATTTACCACAAATGCCGAAAAAAAATTTATTTGGAATTTTTTATTAGGTATAAACAAAAGTTCTGCAAGTCAAACATACAATGGAATATATATATATAAAGGAGGGTTGCTTTGCGCTGAAACTAATTTTTTATTTAATCCACTAAAATCAAAAAATCATTTATTGGGCATTAACATAAATGTTTTTAATTATACAATAATACAAACGTTTAGTTATAGGCTTCCAAATTACTCAGATATAAGTATATCGCTTAAACTAAGCTATTACTTTAAAAAAGCGCATAATGACTAAATTATATTGCTTAACTTAACCATTTGTTTATACAATTTTTTGCATTTCGTATATATAAGTCTATTTTTGTATTTCTATAAAATTACAATGGCAAACTTTGATTTAATAATGCCTAAAATGGGCGAAAGTGTGGCGGAAGCTACTATTATAAAATGGACAAAAAACGAGGGTGATAAAATTAAACTCGATGAAACTGTTTTAGAAATTGCTACCGATAAAGTGGATAGCGAAATTCCATCGCCATTTGAAGGCACCTTAATTAAATGCCATTTTAAAGAAGGTGATGTAGTTCAAGTGGGTACTGTAATTGCAGTAATAAGCAGCGATGCAAATGCTTCTGTTTCGGGAAATGTCACCCTGAGCGGAGTCGAAGGGAAAACAGCTACACCTATTACCGAAACAAAAGTTGCCACAACATCTAATACTTCTGCTACTGTAGCTACTACAAATGATTATGGCTCGTCTACTAAATTTTATTCGCCGTTAGTAAAAAGCATTGCTAAAGAAGAAGGCATTTCGTTAGCAGAATTAGATAACATTAAAGGTACCGGGCAAGAAGGAAGAGTTACTAAAACTGATATTTTAGCCTACATTCCAAATAAAAACAAACAAGGTTCTGCTGTTACTGCTACTACAAGCACAGCTACTACTACCGAAACTAAAACCGCGTCTGCTACAACTTCTGTTGGCGAAAATGCAGTTATTGTTAACCGCCCTGCGGTATCGGTTGGTGCCGGTGACGAAATAATTGAAATGGACCGTATGCGAAAACTAATTGCCGACCACATGGTAATGAGTGTACACGTTAGTCCGCACGTAACCTCGTTTGTAGAAGCTGATGTTACCAACATGGTTTTATGGCGCGATAAAGTAAAAAAAGAATTTGAGAAAAAAGAAGGCGAAAAATTAACATTTACTCCATTATTTATAGAGGCTGTAGCTAAGGCTATTAAAGACTTCCCGATGATTAATGTTAGCGTTGACCAAACCGGAACAAAAATAATTAAACGTAAAAATATTAATATTGGTATGGCTGCAGCATTGCCAAGCGGCAACTTAATTGTACCGGTTATAAAAAATGCCGATCAAAAAAATTTATTAGGCATTACAAAAAATGTAAACGACTTAGCCAACCGTGCTCGAGCAAATAAATTAACACCGGATGAAATTCAAGGAGGTACGTTTACTTTAACCAACGTGGGCGGCTTTGGTAACGTAATGGGTACCCCTATTATTAACCAACCGCAAGTTGCTATTTTAGCTGTGGGCACTATTAAAAAGAAACCTGCAGTTATTGAAACGCCGCAAGGTGATATGATTGGCATTCGTCATTTTATGTTTTTAAGTTTAAGTTACGATCACCGAGTGGTAGATGGTAGTTTAGGCGGAACCTTTTTACGTAAAGTAGCTGATTACTTAGAGCAATTTGATATTAACAGACCAATTTAATTTAAAAATAAAATGAAAAAAATAATTGTAATTGCTTTAACTTCATTAATATTATTTTCTTGTAAAAAAGATAGAACCTGCTCTTGCACAATTACTAAAACCGGTACATCAACTACTACTGCAAAAGCGGATATTGTTTTATTTGCCGGATTTCCTACACCCTTGGCAGATACTTCGTTTGTAACGCCGGTAAATGAGGTACAAAACGTAGATAAAAAAATTGTAAAAACTACCAAGATGCGAGCAAAAAATAATTGCATAAGTTATACCGAACCTTATTCTGAAACAGTATTAACTTCCGTTCCGGCATCTTCATTTAACTTATCGGTTATTGTTACCAACAAAGGCGATAAAAAATACGCTTGCGCATTAAAATAAATTAAAAAAATTATATCACGTAAAAAAACAAAAAACTATGTTTTATGTGGGGTAAAATAGTAATTAATTATGAGTGATTTTTCAAACCATAAATTTGGTACCAAAGCCATACATGCCGGTGCCGAAGCCGACCCAACAACTGGCGCCATTATGACGCCTATTTATCAAACCAGTACTTATGTGCAGGAGTCGCCAGGCATTAATAAAGGCTACGGTTATGCCCGCGGTAAAAATCCAACCCGCACAGCATTGCAAAAAAACATTGCCGCTTTAGAAAATGGCAAACACGCCTTGTGCTTTAGCAGTGGAATGGGTGCTACTGATGCTGTAATGAAATTACTTCGCCCGGGCGATGAAGTAATTACAGGCGATGATTTGTATGGTGGTAGTTACCGAATGTTTACTCAAATATTTGCAAACTATGGCATCAAATTCCATTTTATTAATTTAACTGACGCGCAAAATATTACAAAATATATTAATGCTAACACAAAATTAATTTGGGTGGAAACCCCTACCAACCCTACCATGCAAATTATAGATATTGAAGCCTGTGCTAAAATATCTAAACAAAATAATTTAACCTTGGTAGTAGATAATACGTTTGCATCGCCTTATTTACAAAACCCATTGGCCTTGGGTGCTAATATTGTAATGCACTCAGCCACAAAATATTTGGGCGGGCATAGCGATGTAGTTATGGGGGCTTTAATTACAAACGATGATGCTTTATTTGATAAATTATATTTTATTTTAAATAGTTGTGGTGCTAACCCCGGACCAATGGATTGTTTTTTAGTAATGCGCGGTATTAAAACCTTGCATTTACGTATGGAGCGCCATTGTTATAACGGACGTAAAATTGCCGAGTATTTAAAAACACATCCAAAAATTGAAAAAATTTATTGGCCTGGTTTTGAAGATCATCCTAATCATCACATCGCAAAAAAACAAATGCGCGATTTTGGTGGTATGATTTCTATTGTATTAAAAGGTGCTTCGTTAGAAGATACATTTAAAATTGCCTCTTCATTTAATGTATTTTCGTTGGCAGAAAGTTTAGGAGGGGTAGAATCGTTAATTAATCACCCGGCAACTATGACGCATGCCTCCATCCCTAAAACCGAAAGAGATAAAGCCGGCGTGGTTGAAAATTTATTGCGTTTAAGCGTAGGTGTTGAAGATGTTGAAGATTTAATTGAAGATTTAAAACAAGCATTGTCACGCTGAGCGGAGTCGAAGCGAATATACCACTAAGGCACAAAGTTTCACTAAGTTTTTTCTGCGTAAATTTGCACTATCTGCGGGAAATAATGTTTAAAAAAATAGCTATAGGCTTTGTAAAATTTTATCAATATTGCATCCGTCCTTTATTACCAAACGCCTGTAGATACACGCCCTCTTGCAGTGCTTACTCTATTGAAGCAATAAACAAATATGGCGCTTTAAAAGGCAGTTATTTAGGCTTTAAACGTATTTTACGTTGCCATCCTTGGGGTGGACATGGATATGATCCTGTGCCGTAAAAATTTAGTATTTTATCCTTTAAACGCCCATACCCCAAATACAATTTCTATAATTTCATTTTTTAAATTATAAACAATTACATAATATTAAATTGACTTGTATCTAAGATCATTAACTTATAAATGATTATTTTTGTTATACTTGAAACATATTTTTATATTATTTGCTTTATTACTATTTGAAGAAACTTTCTTAGCACAGCAGAGAGTAAAAGATTCTTTAGAAGGCTTTAATATTAATGATGTTAATTTAGAAGCAAAAATAAAAGGGGTTTCAAAGGAAGAATACGACTTTTTTCTAAATAAAAAAAAGAGAGAATATATTAATTCGAAATTCAACCTTAAACCTAAACATAACCTATTCGTTGAAAAGTACCAATCGACATCTAATACTTTTTCGGCAACCAATATTGACTTTGAAGCAGGGAATCTCTCAGGATGGACTATTTCATCGGGTAATAATTTAAACTCGCTTAATATAGACAATAGTGGATTTTCAAGCAGTTCAGGAATTAGTGCTGCGATAAGTACCGGCACAGATGCAATAGTTGGTTTGCCAATTGTTTCGCCTTTAGGTGGAAATTGGGTAGCAAGAATTAATTATACGGTAACAGGCGTTTATCAGGAAAAGATAAAAAATAAAATTAATGTTACTGCCACTGATAATTTGCTAAAATTTGCCTATGCCTCTGTTCTTAATAAAGCACAACATGAGTGTGAAAGCCAACCTTTTTTTGCTGTGCTTTTAAAAGATACTCTTGGCAATATTTTATTTAAATATTTTGTTGAGGCACCTGATTCCGGCATTTGCAAAGGATATAATCAAACCAATTTTAATAATAATGGATTATTACTTGGGATATATAACGCAGCATTTTATAGTAATTGGGATGTAAAATGTGTCGATTTAACGCCATACATTGGTACCAATATGTATATTGAAGTCGTTAGCGGAGCTTGCACATTATCCGGCCATTGGGGTTATGGCTATTTTGATGCGAAATTAGAAACTTGTCCTCAACATGGTGTGCCTAATGTTCTTACGATTGGCAGCCAATCCCTTTCTTTAAATCAAAATTTTATTTATTATCAAAGTGCTGTTTGCCCAAGCTCAATAACTATTTCGGCTCCTTCTTGGCCATCCTACTATAATTGGAATGGACCTAGCGGAAGCAATATTTATACAACAAGTGTTCAGAGTATTATTAGTTCATATTCCGGACTTTACACATTATCAATGGGCAATAATAGTGTCTGCCCGGTCACAAAGTCAATTTTTATTGAAACCGGTAAAACACCTACATTATCGATATCTCCAACTTCATTTACAGCATGCCAAAACGATTCTTTCACTTTAACAGCTAATGGCGCAAATACATATACTTGGAGTAACGGATTTATTGGTTCATCCGTGGTATTTACACCAACAGCAATTGGTGTAAATACAATTTCTGTTACGGGAACTAATTCCACAGGTTGTTTAGCGAGTCCTGTATCTTTAAGTTACACTATTAATGCCTTGCCAGTTCTCTCTGTCTCCGGTAACACTGCTATTTGTTCGGGCAACAGCTCTACTTTTGTGGCATCGGGAGCTACCAGTTACACTTGGACATGGGACAATGGCGCAAGTACAAGTACAGGTAGTACGATTATTACTCCTACCCTATTAACCACTAATGTTTTTACTTTAGTTGGTAGTAACGGAAATTGCCAAACAAGTAAAATATTTTCAGTTGCAATTTCTCCTTCTGTTACTTCGGTTTTTGCGTCTATAACAAGCACTAATCTTTGTATAGGTAATTCTTCAACCTTAACTGTTAATTACGCACAAACCTTACCTCCAAATACATTTTCAATTATTAGCAGTTCAACTTTTACTTCACCATCATTAACAAATATAATTTTGACACCTACTGCAACAAGCTCTTATTCTATAATAGCTTACAACGCTTGCGGGTATTTTTCAAAAACATTTTCAATTAATGTTTCTTCCACAACGCCAACTATAACATATAACCCAATAGCGCCTTATTGCAGTGACAGCTATTCGTTTAATTTAGCAGGAGCAAATAATTACACTATTACTAGTCCATATACCTGGGCGGGCTCATTTACTACGAATTTAAGCACTGCTACACTAAATCCGTATTCATACCCAGGATATTTAACTCTTTCTGGCTCCTATTCTAATTCTGCGTGTGTTGATACGAAAACATTTAGTATTAATGCTTTCACACCTACATTAAATTTAAGTCTACCAAATAATTTTTGTTCAGGCTTTACTTCAAATGTTAATCTTTCGGGCGGAGGAAGCATTTATACTGTAACCCAAATGTCAAGTTATACCTCCTCAATAAGTTCTTCTTATGCGGTAGCAAGTACTTTTACAGTAATCCCTCCAATAAATCTGCAAGGATTTTCAGTTCAGAGTTACGATGTTAATGGTTGTTTAGCTTCCGAATTTTTACCTGCAACTTCAGTATCACCAACAATTAATGTAACTTCCTCAAGCAATACTTTATGTTTAGGTCAAAGCGCAACGTTGACTGCTTTCGGTGCAACAAATTACACTTGGAGTAATGGTTCTACCTCTTATTCTACAATTGTAAGCCCAACGGCTACCTCAATTTATTCGGTTGTAGGATACGCTAATGGCTGTGGAAATTCAAGTAACACATACACGCTTGTTTACAATCCTATAACAGTAAACAGTATCTCACTAACACCTTCTTCGTACACCCCATGCTCAGCAACTAATTGTACTATTTCGCCTTCTGGGGGTGTAAGTTATACTTGGGTTCCAACTCCAGCTTTCTTAGTGGGTAACAATGCAATATATACTAATTTAACGTCTCCAAATATTTATACTTATTCCATAAGATACACAGATATAAATGGATGCAAATCATTTACAACAATTTCTATTACTCCATTTTCACCAACATTAAGTATTTTAGGAGGCGATACTGTTTGCGGATTATTGAATACGTTTACAGCAACAGGAGCAAATAACTATACTTGGACTGTTTTCGTACCTCTTTCAGGAACAAATAGCTTAACGGGAACTTCCTATACTTTATCAACCCCTAGTTCATTTGGACTAAATACTTCCTTTACCTTAACCGGAACAGATTTAAATAACTGTAAGGCAAAAATGGTTAAAAATATTTACTCTTACGGTAACGTTTCAGTGCTTACAAGCTCTCTTCCAACAGTTTGTAATAATACAAATGATACTTTAAAAGCAATAGCACCTTTAACAATTTCTAACTATACTTGGAGTACAGGGGCGGTTTCAAATTCAATTGTTGTTGCACCCTCAATTACTACTGTATATTCAGTGCAAACAAAATATAATAGCTTTGGATGTATTGCAAAAGGTACTAAAACAGTAATTGTTTTTCCGAGCGGAGCAATTTCTTTTACACCTTCATCAAATACAGCCTGTGAAGGAGATCCTCCAATAACATTATCGATTTCGAGTCCTACTACAACCTATGTCAATTCTAATGGATTTACAAATAATAATGGTTTTTATCCTTTTTCTGCAGGGGTGCATACATTATATTGTTATTATACTGACTTAAATAATTGCATCAATAAATCAGCAATAAAATCTATAACCGTAAACCCAAAACCAATGGTTACAATAAGTAATTCATTAACTAATTTCTGCTTAAATAGCGGTACAATTGCATTAATAGGAAATCCTTCCGGAGGCAATTTTTCGGGGTTCAACGTTTTTGGTTCAAATTATAGTACAACTAACAATAGTTCTAGTTCAGTCATTTATAATTATACAGGCCCAAATGGCTGTAGTAATTATGATCAAAAATGTTTTGAAGTTTCTATTTGTACTGGAATTAATTCAACTGATTTTTTAAACTCAATATCTGTTTATCCCAATCCCTTTAATTCGTCTTTTTATATTGAGAACGATTACGAAAAAGATTTATTTATTACTATTACAGATATTATTGGAAAACTATTTTATTCAGAAAAAGTAAAAAGTAGTTGTAACATAACCCCTGAACAACTGCCATCTGGAATTTATTTCTTAAAGCTGTCTTCCTCTTCAGGACAAAAAACTTTTAAGTTGATTAAAAATTAAAATTTGCTAACTTTAGATAAAACCTATAATAAATTTATTGTACAAATAAATGTACTAAAACTATCCTTTCAACGCTTCTGCTCCACCAACAATTTCTAAAATCTCTTTAGTAATTGACGCTTGACGGGCTTTGTTGTACATGATTTTTAAATCTTTTTGCATTGCTTTGGCATTATCTGTAGCCTTATGCATGGCAGTCATACGGGCACCATGCTCACTTGCAAAACTATCTAACAAGGCTTTGTACAATTGAGTTTTTAAACTGCGGGGAATTAATTCGTTTATAATATACTCTTGATTAGGTTCAAAAATATAATCCGTATTAATGGTTTTAGTTTGTGAAGGTGTAGCTACTATTGGTAAAAATTGCTCTTCGGTAGTAATTTGTAAAGCTGCATTTATAAATTGATTGTATATCAAAATTACTTTATCAAATTGTTTATTTAAAAACGATTCTATAATTTTTTCGGCAACGGGTGCAGTTTTAGAGTAACTTAAACCGTCAAACAATTCATTAGTATTGTGTGGTAAATCTTGTCCTGCAATAATATATTGTGTACGTTTAAAAGCGTCTTGTACCTTTTTACCAATAGGAATAATGGTTACGTTACTTCCTGCAAACTCGTTTTTTATTAATAAATTAGTTTTTTTAATAACGTTAGCATTAAAAGCACCTGCTAAACCACGGTTACTAGAAATTGAAATTATTAAAATATTTTTACCGCCATTGTTACGCGCATACACATTTTCACTTGCGTCTACACTTGCACTTACGTTTTCTAAAATCTCTTTTAATTTATTAGCATAAGGACGCATTTGCGTAATGGCATCTTGCGCACGTTTTAATTTAGCAGCACTTACCATTTTCATAGCACTGGTAATTTGCATGGTGCTACCAATACTAACTATACTATTTCTTACTTCTTTTAAACTGGCCATTCCTTTTAGTGTTTAGTTTTTAGTGATTAGTTTTTAATGAGAATCCTTATTAAAAACTAAAAACTTAACATTAAAAACTCATTAGTTATATTTTGCTACTAAATCTTTTGCTGTTGCTTCTAATGTATTGGTTATATCATCAGTATATTTTCCGGCTTTTAAATCGTCTAAAACATTTTTGTGTTTACGCTCTAAAGTATCTAAAAATTCTTTTTCAAATTCACGTACTTTGTTTATTGGTACAGAGCGTAGTAAATTTTTGGTTCCTAAATAAATAATAGCAATTTGTTGTTCAACACGTAATGGCGAAAATTGGCCTTGTTTTAAGATTTCAACGTTACGAGAACCTTTATCTAATACCGATTTTGTAGCGGCATCTAAATCAGAACCAAACTTAGCAAAAGCTTCTAATTCACGAAACTGAGCTTGATCTAATTTTAAAGTACCTGCTACTTTTTTCATTGATTTAATTTGAGCATTACCTCCTACACGCGATACCGAAATACCTACGTTAATTGCAGGGCGAACTCCTGAGTTAAATAAATTACCTTCTAAAAATATTTGCCCATCGGTAATAGAAATTACGTTAGTTGGAATATAAGCCGATACGTCACCTGCCTGTGTTTCAATAATTGGAAGGGCTGTTAACGAGCCACCACCTTTTACTAAATGTTTAATAGAAGCCGGCAAATCATTCATGCTTTGAGCTATGGCATCATTCGCATTTATTTTTGCGGCGCGTTCTAATAAACGGCTGTGTAAGTAAAATACGTCACCGGGATAAGCTTCACGTCCAGGAGGGCGGCGTAACAATAAAGACACCTCGCGGTAAGCTACTGCTTGTTTCGATAAATCGTCAAACACAATTAATGCCGGGCGGCCGGTATCTCTAAAAAATTCGCCAATGGCGGCACCCGCAAAAGGAGCGTAAAATTGCATTGGAGCAGGATCAGCAGCGTTACTTGCAACAACTACTGTGTAAGCCATAGCACCGTTTTCTTCTAAAACACGTACTACGTTGGCTACTGTACTTCCTTTTTGGCCAATGGCCACATATATACAAAACACAGGTTTTCCTGCTTCGTAAAATTCTTTTTGATTAATAATGGTATCAATACAAACAGCTGTTTTGCCTGTTTGACGATCGCCAATTACTAATTCACGTTGACCGCGACCGATTGGAATCATCGCGTCAATGGCTTTAATTCCGGTTTGTAAAGGTTCAGTAACGGGTTGACGGTAAATTACACCTGGTGCTTTGCGCTCTAAAGGCATTTCGTATGTAACACCGGTAATAGGCCCTTTTCCATCAATAGGATTTCCCAAAGTATCAACCACACGACCTAACATGCCTTCGCCTACCTTTAAAGACGCAATACGATTAGTACGTTTACAAGATGAACCTTCGCGAATACCTTCGCTTGAACCTAATAAAACGGCACCAATATTGTCTTCCTCTAAGTTTAAAACAATTGCTTGTAAACCGGTTTCAAATTCAATCAACTCGCCCGATTGAACTTTTGATAAACCGTAAATACGGGCAATACCATCACCTACTTGTAATACTGTTCCTACTTCTTCTAAATCAGCTTCGCTTTTAAAGCCGCTTAATTGTTGTCTTAAAATTGCAGATACTTCTGCGGGATTTATTTCAGCCATTTTTTTTGGTATTCAATTATTATTAATTAGTGCTTATTAAATTTTCGGTACTCGAGAAATTTTTCTTTAAATCGTTTAATTTTCGTTTTACGCTTTGATTTATTTGGGTATCGTTAATTGTTAACACAAAACCGCCAATTAAAGTGCTATCTACTTTTTGAGTTAACTCTACAGTTCCGTTTGAAGTTTGTTTTATTAAATTTAAAATTTCAGATTTTAATTTATCATCTAACGCTACGGCAGAATGAACTGTGGCAGAGGTAATGTTTAAAAACGTTTTGTATTGTTCGTCAAAAGCTTTAGCGATTTCATTTAAATAACTTTCGCGACGTTTAAAAGCGATTAAATTTAAAAATGTAGATGTTATTTGTGTTACTTTTCCATCAAAAATGGATTTAAAAATAGCTTGTTTTTTATCGATTTTAACTACAGGGCTTTCTAACAATGTATTAAAATCTGAGTTTTGAGAGCAAACTTGCGAAATTAATTTCATGTCATTTCTAACTACCTCTAATTGATTAGATTCAATTGCAAGGTCAATTAACGATTTAGCATATCTGGAGGCAACACTCATTTAGTTTTTATTAATTTAAATTTACGTCCTTCATTAAGTTTGTTACCAATGTTTTTTGTTTTTCGTCGGAAGATAATTCTGATTTTAAAATCTTTTCAGCAATATCAATACTTAAAGTAGCTACTTGATTTTTTAAATCGGCAATGGCCGCGTTTTTTTCGGCATTAATTTGTTCGCGGGCGGTTTTTAAAATACGCTCTGTTTCTTGCGTAGCTTTAGTTTTAGCTTCGGCAACAATATTTTCTTTTGTGTCGCGGGCTTCTTTTAACATCATATCTCTTTCGGCACGAGCTTCGTTTAAAATTTTTTCGTTATTCGATTTTAATTCGCGCATATCACTTAAAGCACTTTGCGCGCTCGATAAAGCATCTTCAATACCTTTTTCTCGGGTTTTTATAGCAGTTAAAATTGGTTTCCAGGCGTATTTACCAAGTAATACTAATAGTAAAACAAATGTAATAGTTGTCCAAAATATTAACCCAATTGCGGGGTCAATTAAACTTGCTAAGATGAATAAATTCATTTTTTAGTTATTTAGTTGTTTAAAGTTTTAATCATTTTAAAAATTAGTGCTATTACCAACCGTAACAGCACTAATTATTTTTTGCCGTTAAATTATTTACAAAGTAACGATACAACCACACCAAATAAAGCCACACCTTCAACTAAGGCTGCTGCAATTAGCATTGTTGTTGTAATTTTTCCTGATGCTTCAGGTTGACGAGCAATGGCATCCATTGCGTGTGCGCCAATTTGTCCTACACCGATACCGGCACCTATTACGGCTAAACCTGCTCCGACTGCTGCGATACTTCCTACCATTTTTGTTTTGTTTTTATTTGTTATTAATTATTCTTTTTTTTATTAATGCCCCGCTGCTTCTGATTTATGGTCATCTCCATGATCAGGTACACCAACTGCCGACCCAATAAATAGAGCAGTAAGCATTGTAAATATGTAAGCTTGTAAAAATGCTACCAATACCTCTAAAACATCTATAAATAAAGCAAAAGCTATAGAAATGGGTGCTATGTAAAGACTTTTAAAAATAAATATTAAACCTACCAACGATATGATAATAATATGCCCTGCGGTAATATTGGCAAATAAACGTATCATTAGGGCAAACGGTTTAGTCAAAATTCCGAAAACTTCTATTGGAATTAAAATAGGCCAAATTGCTTTTGGTGCATGTGGTAAAAATATATGGCTCCAGTAATGTTTATTGCCATTAATATTTGTAACAATAAAAGTTACTACCGAAAGTACTAATGTAAAGGCTATATTGCCAGTAAGATTGGCGCTAATAGGTACTAATCCAAATACGTTGTTTATTAAAATCATAAAAAATACGGTTAATAAATAAGGCACATATTTATCAGAAGTTGGGCCAATGTTGTTTTTTGCTAAATCGTCGCGCACAAATACAATTAATGGTTCTAAAAACGATTGCTTGCCTTTTGGCGCGGAGGTAACTCCCTGTGTTTTATAGGCTTTAGCAACAGACGTAAACAGTAAAAATAATACTAATGCCGATAATAATAATTGAGCTACATTTTTTGTAATAGAGAAATCATAAACACTTTCATTTACGTCAGTCGATACTATTTTTTCGTCTACTAAACTATATCCATTATATTCGGCGTGCCCATGTTCAAATTTTGCTGATGAAAAAACTTGAATACCTTTTGTAGTGGAATAAATAATAATTGGTAAAGGTAAAGCAACAGCATCGTGTCCTTCGCCCCAAAAATGCCAAGAGTGAGCATCTAAAATATGTTCAAAAGCAATTTTAGAAATATCTAATTGTTCTTCTTTTTTATGTTCGCCGGCAATCGCAGTTTCAGAGGGATTAGTTTCGGAAACCTCTTCGTGCTGCACTTGCGCTTTTAAGTTAATTGAAAATAAAAAGGATAAAGAAAATATCAGTATATATATGCCTGAAAATTTGGTGCTAGTATTAATTTTACCAATCATTTTTTAAAAAATAGTTTGTACTAAGTTTTTTAATTCGGGTGCAAATGTATAGGTTTTTTAACCAAAAACAACAATTTTTTAGCGATTTTAATTCACTAAAAGTGTTTTTATTAACAATAAATGAAATTAGTAGAAATTGCGCTGAAAATTCTATTTGTAAAGAAATGATTACTCCTTAATAATTTTAGTAGAATAACTATTTTCAGAATTAGTAAAAATCACAATTGTATATAAGCCGTTAGAAAAACCGGCTAAACTTACCTGTTGGTTAATACTGGTTATGTTTTGTTTTACCACCATCTGCCCAATGCTGTTATAAATTACAAAATACGTTTTATCAATAATATATGGAATATTTATAAAAAATTGATTATTTACAGGATTTGGATACAGTGTGATACCACAATCATTTTTTAATAATTTATTAATATTTGTGCATATAACTACGTTTTGTGTTATGTTAATTGTAACAGAGCAATTATTTATATCAATTGCTGTAACACTATAATTTGTTGTGCCGATTGGACTTACAACTTGTGTATTGAGTGCTCCTCCATTACTCCAGGAGTAAGAAATAGAACCAGCACCGCCACTACCATTTGCCGTTAATGTGGCTGAACTACCTGAACATAAAGCACTATTATTTGTTACCGCTGTAATAGAAAGTGTAGGCGGATCTATAATCAAAACAGTTTCGGTAGCAGTTGCCCCGCAACTATTTGTAAATACACATGAATAAATTCCCGGTGCCAAATTTGAAGCTATTGTGGCATTGCCTCCTACAGGCAACCAATTATATGTAAAACCACTACCTCCAATAACATTAACAGTTGCCGAGCCGTTGCTTAAGCCATTACAAGTAACATTTGTGCCATTTATATCTGTAAGTAAAACCGGGCAATCAAAAAACTTTACCAAAAAACCGTCGAAATTATCGCCGGCATAAATGGGTTGATGGGCTCCTGTGGAGGCTATACTAGTACCCGTATTAGTAGATGTTTTACCGCCAACATATACATTATAAGAATTATCAACATAACATACTAAACCGTAATCATCGCCGGTTTCACCGTAATATGTTCCCCACTCCCTGGCACCTGTTGCATCAAATTTCACTAAATAACAATCATTAAACCCTCCTCCAAACAATGGCTGATGAGAGCCTGCTGTCGCCATTACAGTTCCAGTATTGCTACCTGTTTGCCCTGTTAAATATACATTTCCTGTAATGTCTGTGGCGCAAGATACACTTTGTTCGTATAAGCTTCCGCCATAATATGTACCCCATTGTCTACTACCCGCATTATCAAACTTAACTACAAATGCATCTGCAAATCCACCTCCGTTTATTGGTTGAAAACTGCCTACAGTAGCAATTGTTGTACCAGCGCCAGAATCTGAACTACCAGAAAGAAAAACATTTCCCGCATTATCAGTTGCAACTCCATATCCATATTCATCTCCAAATCCACCGTAATAGGTTGCCCACTGCCTTACACCACTACTATTAAACTTTACTATAAATGCATCTTGACTGCCATTATGAAAAGGTTGATGACTACCCGATGTAGCAATTATTGTACCTGTATTAGAATAGGTTCGCCCAACAAAATAAACATTCCCCAAAAAATCTGTAGTGCAATTGTAACCGTATTCATTTAATGACCCTCCATAATATGTGCCCCATTGACGCACGCCTGAGCTATTAAATTTAACCAAAAATCCATCCCATGTACTTCCTCCATGTGTGGCTTGGTGACTACCAACCGTTGCAATATCTGTTCCTAAATTTGATGATGTATTACCACTTAAATATACATTTCCCGTAGCGTCGGTACAACAAAAATAACCGTAATTGTTCTGCGTTCCACCATAATAAGTTGCCCAAACTCTAGCTCCATTTGTAGTAAATTTTACTAAAAAAGCATCTACATTTCCAGTTAAAGAGGCTTGATGAGAACCTATCGAAGAAATACCAGAATTAGAATCTGTATAACCGCTTACATAAACATTACCGGAATTATCAACGGCTGTTGCTGTTCCAACATCTAAAGTTGCACCACCGTAATAAGTAGCCCACAAACGTAAACCAGTTGTGGTAAATTTTGCAAGATACGCATCGTTGGTGCCTCCGGCATAAGAACTTTGGTAACTTCCGGTAGTTGCAATGTTAGTTCCTGCAAAGGATTGAGTGTAGCCTGTAATAAAAACATTTCCACTGGCATCAGTGCTACAACCATAATTATACTCAATTTTATTACCTCCATAATAAGTACCCCAAATTCTTAAGGCTGGATCGATAATTAAAGGCAATTGTTTATTGTAATTATCAACTTCAAAACCCGCAATATGATTTTTTAATACCCATTTTGTTTTGATAATTCTATTTCCCTGATAAGCCAAAGGAGCTTGCTCTATTATTGTTCCTAAAGGTGTTTTTAGTTCTAATTCACCTTTTGAGTTTATTAAAATAGAACTGGCTCCATTTATTTGTAATTGAATATTATTGGGATTTGCATTAGGTTGAACAATAAAATCGTACTTTAAATTATTATTATTAGAGTACCATTTTAAATCAATTCCATTATAAATGTTTTTATACAAAAGTGTCTTATACGACTTTACATCCATTACTCCATTAGGGCAGCCGGCATTGTAATAATTTGTAAAACCTTCTATTACATTACCTGTTTCAATTTCGCAATTTTTATTAGAATTTAACCAATCAATGTCAATTCTATAAATAGTAGTTTTAGTAGCATATTTTATTTTTTCGCGTGTTTTTAAATCTTCAATTTCTTTAAAAGCAACTTCTTTGTATAGTTGGTATGAAATACTATTACTTTTTAAATGGTACACCAAATTATTAGTTTCTCCACTAAATAAAACATCCTTGTTAACTTTTAAATCCTGATTATAAACCTGGCCTTTATTTTCGGTAAAAATAACAGTGTTTTCTGTGACTTTTTTCTGAGAAAAGACAAAGTTTACAGATGCAATTAAAAGGATAACTATTTTTAGATTACGCAAATTGAATTGGTTTTAAGTACCTTCAAATTTAATGCTTTAAACCTTATTATACAAACATTAATATTCAAAATAAGGTTAAGTTTTGTAAATAATTTAATTATAACTTTACCAAAAAAATTGAAACAACAAATTAATTTATGAATCGCATATTAACCGGCATACAAAGTACTAACGTGCCGCACCTTGGCAATATACTGGGAGCTATTTTACCCGCTATTGAATTAAGCATCAAACCTAATAACCAAAGTCTTTTTTTTATTGCGGATTTACATACGCTAACGTCGGTTAAAGATGCTGCTTTTATAAAACAAAGTACAAATGCAGTTGCGGCAACCTGGTTAGCATTTAATTTTGATACTTCTAAAAATATATTTTATCGCCAAAGCAGGGTGCCACAGGTTACAGAATTAACGTGGTATTTAAATTGTTTTACTCCTTTTCCAATGTTGGCAAATGCACATTCGTTTAAAGATAAAAGCGATAGGTTAAGTGATGTAAATGCCGGATTATTTACATATCCCATTTTAATGGCTGCCGATATTTTGCTGTACGACGCAAATTTTGTTCCCGTTGGTAAGGACCAAGTTCAGCATTTAGAAATTACCGCCGATATTGCACAGGCTTTTAATTTTAAGATGGACAAAGAAATATTTATTGTTCCGAAAGCTTTAACAGATAGCAAAGTAATGAATGTGCCGGGAATTGACGGACAAAAAATGAGTAAATCGTACAATAATTTTATTAATATTTTTTTACCGGAAAAGGAATTAAAAAAAGTAGTAATGAGCATTGTAAGTGATAGTAAATCTCTTGAAGATTCTAAAGATCCCGATACTGACAATACCTTTAAAATATACGCGCTTTTAGCAAATACCGAAGAGGTTGAAGCCATGCGTCAGAATTACTTAAAAGGTGGTTTTGGTTATGGTCACGCAAAAACAGCTTTGTTTGAATTAATACTTGATAAGTTTAAAGAGCCTCGTTTTAAGTATAATTATTTAATGCAGAATACCGATATTTTAGAGAAAGAATTAGCCATTGGCGAAGCAAAAGCTAATCAATTGGCCAACCAAAAATTACAACAAGTACGCGAGGTAATTGGGTATTTGTAAATCGTAAATCTAAATTAGTCAATTATAAATAATAAAAAATGGAGGCTTGGTTTACAAAAAAACTTACCAATTGGTATGCTGTAAATAAACGTGATTTGCCCTGGCGTAACCAAACCAACGCTTATTTTATTTGGTTAAGTGAAATTATTTTGCAGCAAACACAGGTTGTACAAGGGTTAAATTATTATTTAAAGTTTATAAAAAATTATCCTACTGTAAAAACTTTAGCTAATGCCAGTGAAGATGAAATTTTAAAAGATTGGCAAGGTTTGGGATATTATTCCCGTGCCAGGAATTTACATTCGGCCGCTAAAAGTATTATAGAAAAACACAATGGAAAATTTCCGACTAATTATGAAGAAATAAAAAATTTAAAAGGTGTAGGTGACTACACAGCGGCTGCAATTGCAAGTTTTGCTTATAATTTACCCCACGCTGTTGTTGACGGGAATGTGTACAGAGTTTTGAGCAGATTGTTCGGAATTGAAACACCTATTGATTCGGGCATCGGAAAAAAACAATATCAGGAATTAGCCAACGAACTGCTAGATAAAAAAAATCCCGCAACGCACAACCAAGCCATTATGGAGTTTGGTTCGCAATATTGTAAACCCGTTAATCCTCATTGTAACAATTGTATTTTTAATAAAAAATGTTTTGCGTTTGCAAATAATTTAGTTTCAGTTTTGCCTATAAAAGAAAAGAAAACGAAAATCAGAAATCGTTATTTAAATTATTTAGTTTTAATAGATAAAAACAAAAATATATTTCTTAATAAACGCTCTGAAAATGACATTTGGAAAGGCTTATATGAGTTTTATTTGTTTGAATCGGATAAGGAATTATCTGAATTTGAATTATGGAATAACAAAACTATAATGTCTTTAATAGCATCTAATTATTCAATAACATATGTATCAAAATTATATAAGCATATTTTAAGCCACCAGCATTTATATGCCAAATTTTACATTATAAAACTTGCACATATTCATGCGAAAAATAGTGTAACAACACCTATAAATTCATTAACAAAATATGCCTATCCAAGGTTAATAGATAAATTTATAAACGATTGCAATCCAAAATTATTTTCTTAATTTTGAAATTATTGATTTTATAAATGAAACAGTTAGTATTAATATTTTTTATTGTGACTAACCTAGTCATACATGCCCAAATTTTTAAAGCAAAAGAGGGTGGCACATCTATTACTTTTTTTTCAAAAGCGCCTCTCGAAAATATTGAAGCCACAAATAAAAGTGCTTTAATTGTTTTAAACAGCGTTACAAGTGATATACAAATACGCCTAAGTGTGCAAAATTTTAAATTTAAAAATGCCTTAATGGAAGAGCATTTTAATGAAAATTACATGGAGACTGAAAAATTTCCTAATGCATCTTTTTTATGTAAAATAAACGAAAAAGTAGATTATTTAAAAGATGGTGAAACAAAAGTAACCGTTACCGGAAAAATGGAAATACATGGCATAACCAAAGATGAAACATACGAAGGAAGTATTAAAAAAAACGGAAACGAACTAATGTTATATTGCAATTTAAGAGTAAAGTTGGTTGACTACAATATTAAAGTGCCTGCGTTGTATGTAAAAAATATTTCAGAAATTATCGACATAGATGTAAAAACAATATTAGAACCTTTTCAAAAAAAATAATTTGTTTATCATTCTTAAAATGCAATCCATAAAAAAAATTATTTTTATATTATTGGTTTTTAACTTAACTACTTTTTTTGCTCAAAACACTATTGATAGTTTATCCTCAACCAAAATTGCCAATGTTCAAACTACCCAAACTTTAAAAAAGAAACATTTGGAATGCGGTGCCGGATTAATTTTTGGAAAAAAGCTAAATAAAAATTCTGGTACTTTTAACGGTGGTATTTTAAACGATGTAAATATAAATTGCCAATATGGAATTTCAAATAATTTGTCGGCAGGTATTGGACTTAGTAATGTAAATAGTTTAATTAATGGAACCATTAAATGGCGGTTCTTAAATCAAACGCCATCATTCAAAATTCCTATTTCTATAGCATTTTATGGTTGTATGGGCTATACACATAAAACTACAACCAACTTGTACGCAAATGTAATTAAGGTTTTTCCTACAAAGGAAGCGCATCGCGTAAATTATTTAAGTCAATTAATTATTTCGAGTAATATTAATAAATTAATTTATGTACAACTATTACCAAGTTACATATATCGTAATTTTATTAAAGAAAGTGTAAATGTAACTAACAGTAGTATTGATGTAAACGGGTTTTTTAGTTTAGGTTTTGCGGGTAAAATAAAACTAACCAAACAACTAAATGTAATTGGAAACTATTTTTACAACTTTGCTAATTATTACCAGGATAATTTAAATGTTTTTAATCCTCTTACTTTTGGTTTAGAAATAAATTTAAAAAAGAATGTTTTCAGCGTATACCTTACTAACACCAACGGTATTATTGAAAATAATTTTATTCCACAAACTATGGGCAGTTGGAAAAATGGACAACTAAAATTTGGGTTTAATTATGCTAGAACCTTTGCTTTGTAATGGTAAACAAGTTTTTTATATTACATATTTTCGAAAACCACTTGTTGCCAAAAGTACATTTAATACCACAGCTTAAAACCAATTTTGAATTAATTTGGCCTTCTGTATTCTTATTAATTTGTTTTGGTTTAATTGTATTTATTAAAACGACGTCTTTTAGCAAAGTTGTAAAAATAATTCAATCTACTTTTAATATTCAAAACTGGCATCAACTTCAGCGCGAGGATTACAACCCCTATAAATTTTATTCAATTGTTTTAGCTGTATTATTTGCATTTAATGTGTCGTTTTTATTGTACAAATTTAATAGTGCTTATAATTTAATTTTTACTCAATCTTCGCACCTTTTTCAATTCTCAATTATTTTTGGCATTTTAATTTTATTAATTCTTACTAAAATAATTGCTAACAAAATGTTGATTTTTTTCACAGGCACAAAAAATATCATCCATCAATACAGCCATTATTCCTTTATAATAAATCAAACTTTCGGTCTTTTTATCTTCCCCTTTATCGTATTAGCGGAATTCAGCAAGTTTAACAGTTTACTTTTCCTAACTATTGCTTTAGTAATTATGGCGCTTTCAGTGTTATTAAAATGGTTTAGGGGAATTGTATTTAGTTTGGTTGAAGAAAGAATAGGATTATTACAAACTTTTGCCTACCTTTGCACTTTGGAAATTTTACCAATTTTAGTTTTGATAAAGTTTATAGTAGAAACGTTTTAATACAACTTATGGCAGTGAAAAAAATTTTAGCTAAAAAAAAAGTAGTTAAAAAAACAGTAAAAAAAGCTACAAAAGTAAGTAAGGCAAAATTCACTTTGGCAAAAACTAAAAGTAAAGCTACGCCTAAAAAAACTGTAGTTAAAAAACTTACTGCTAAAAAAATTATTAAGAAAGTTAACACTAAGCCGCTACCAAAACCCGTTGCAAAAGAGAAAAAAGTAATTATTAATGTTGAAAAAAAAGAAGATATAAGTAAAATTGCACCTGTTAAACGTACTCGCAAATCTTCTAAAAAACCAGTTATTACGCTTCCACCACCTCCAAAAATTGACGTAAGCACTTACCCAAAAAATAAAATAAAAAATATTTTAGTTTCTCAACCAAAACCTCAAGAAACGGATAAAAACCCATATTTAGATTTAGGAAAAAAACACAATTTAAACGTAAATTTCAGACAATTTATTAAAGTTGATGGTCTTTCCTCGCAGGATTTTAGATTACAACGTATTGAAATATTAGCACATGGCGCCGTTATTTTAACCAGTAAACTTTCAGTAATACATTATTTTAGAATGTGTGATGAAATGCGTGTTACTGTGCCTGATAGTATGAAGTTTTTTTGTATTAACGAACAAACGGCTTACTATCTTCAAAAATACATTCAATATCGTAAACGTAAAATATTTTTTGGTCACGGTACCATGTTAGATTTGATAGACGTTATTCGCAAAAACAAAGATGAAAAATTTTTATTGCCCGTTAGCGACGTTCACAAAGAACAAATTGTTGAATTTTTAGACGAGTTAAAAATTAATTACACAAAAGGTGTTTTTTACAAAACTGTTAGCGCCGATTTAAGCGATGTAAAAAACTTAAACGAATTTGATTTACTTGTTTTCTTTACCCCCGCTGGTATTAAATCCCTAAAACAAAATTTCCCCAACTTTAAACAAGGCAGCACACGTGTAGCAGCATTTGGTCATACAGCTGCACTTAAGTTAAAAGAATTAGGTTTTCGTTTAGATATTTTTGCACCTAATCCTCAAAATCCAAGCATGACGGGTGCTATAGATGCTTATTTGAAAGAATCAAATAAAAGATAAATAGTTTAGCAGAAAAATCTTGTCCAACATTCTTGTTTTAATCCATCGAATATAATTAATTATGTATGAAAAAAGTACTTTTTACATTTCTATTTTTAATACCAACGATATATTTTGCGCAAAACAATACATCGGTTACAAAAACAAAAAGTCGTTCAGCTCGAAAAGATAGTTTGTCAGCAAGGCGATTACGTTTAGTGTATGATTTTAAAACCATTGGTTTGGATGTAGCATTGCCTTCATTTAGAAACGACATGGTACTAAGTGGCTACATGTTTGGGCCTACCGTCCAATATTTCGGTTTTATGGAGCTGGGAGGTTTGCGGGGAACAACTTATAAAAAAAGTAATCCTTTACTAACGCAAGAAGCCAGTACTTTTTATATCGGATTTAAATACAACCATATTTTATTAGTAAAACGGGCGTTAAATTTTGGGCCATCGTTCGGTTTGCGTTTTATGTTAAATGAATTAAAAGATCCACTATTTGATGAAAATGCCGCAGGTAATTCTGGCACATTCGGCATGGGGCTTCATGCAGGCGCATTTATAAAAATAGGCCCCGTTTTTTTAAGTGCAAAAATGCATGTCGATGGAAATATAAATTTTAACAAAGGAAGTAGTTTTAATCCGTTATCCATTTATCCAACATTTGGCATAGCTTTTTCGCCAATGGAAGTATTAATGAACCCCAAAGAATTTAGCCATACCGCTATGGCACATTGGACTACTGATTATAAAAGTACTGTAAGTAAAAGTATTGAGTATAAGGGAGCGGATGCTTATGAGGTTACCCGCTACTCCGCCACTTGGAAAGATAATTATGGCAATAGAACAATGAGTTGTAAAGATGTACAACCCTTCTTTTTTATAGGCCCACGAATCTCTACTAATATTACACATTTTAATAAAACTAATTTACTAAGTGCTTATGGAGCTAATGTTGGTGTTAGGCGTGGTTCTTTATTTTTAAATGGATTTTTCGAAAAAGCAAATATTCATTTTAAGGATGAAATAAATAGATCATTTGATACCACTCAAATAAAAAATGGGTCATTTAAAGGCCGAATAGACGGCGAGTTTGTAAACTCAACAAAATATGGTGCGCAAATAGGTGTTGAATGTATTAACTGGTTTCAAAGTGCAGATTTTATTTATAAAGAAAGTCGTGTAAAACGCGCTACAGCATTTACATCCATCATCTTTTTTGCAGGACTTGGAAAAGCCAAATTGGGCGATTTAAAATTTAATTCCGATTCGGGTTTGGTATCTTACACCAATCATATTGCTAAAGACCCTACTGCGCTTAGCGATGAAACTAAAAATATTTTACTTACAAAAAAAGATAAATCTTTTTTAAGTTTTGGTTTACAATTTGGTTTTGGCGCAATTGCTTTAAACACAGAGTTTTCGTTGTACGACAAAGCCAATAAAAGTTTAAATAATTGGAATGTTGGCTTAAGTTACAATATGCCAATAATAAGAATATTTAGAGCACTACGTGCGGCTAACTATACACGTAAAATAAATAAATTGAAAAATAAATAAAGTAAGAGTAATTTATATTAGCTCTACACATTTATACCACCGCTTTCTTCAATACGTTGACCATTAATCCATTTGGCTTCATCAGTAAATAAAAATGCAACTACGCTACCAATATCATCTGATTATCCTATTCTGCCTAATGGCGACATTGTTCCCAAAAAACCCTCATTTGAGGATTATTACGAATAGCAGCGTTATTAAAATCAGTTTCTACAGGTTCCGGATTTACTACATTTGAACGAATGCCTTTGGCACCTAATTATTTTGCTAAATATTGTGTAAAAATTTTTACTGCAACTTTCATGCTAGCGTAAATAGAATACCCTGTGTTTGCAAATCGTGTAATACCAATCGAAATAATTACAATACTGCCACCATCGTTTAAAATTGGTACGCTTTTTTGAGTTAAAAAATAAACGCTTTTAAAATGTATGTTTAAAAAATTATTAAAAATTTATTCTGTCATTTTTTCAAATGATACGGTAGCAACCATTCCGGCATTGTTAATTAAATAATCATACTTATCTACATTAAACGTTACTTTTAATGTGTTTGATAATAAATTGATGAAATTATCCAAACTTCTAAAATCGTTTAAATCTAATTGCAACGCTGCGTCTTTTCCACCCAAAGCTTTTACAGCTTCAACAGTTTCATTTACTTTCTCTTTATTTGTGGCATAAATTACAACAACATCTATATTTTTTTTAGCTAAACGGATAGCCAAATCTTTTCCTAAACCACGACTACGGTCATTTAGTAATGCAATTTTTTTTATACTATTTTTAAATTATATTTTGTAAAATTAATTCTTTTTACTATTGTTAAGATTGTTTTATGTCCAAGCATTTGTAAAGGTTTTGTAAAATCATACCTTTACCTAATTAATTTTTTATGGATTACAACTTTACCGAAATAGAAAAAAAATGGCAGGCGCATTGGTCTAAAGATAAAACCTTTAAAGCTTCCGATACTTCCGATAAACCAAAATATTATGTGTTGGATATGTTTCCGTATCCTTCTGGTGCAGGCTTGCACGTAGGCCATCCGCTTGGTTATATTGCTTCTGATATTATAGCGCGTTACAAACGCCACAAAGGTTTTAATGTATTGCACCCAATGGGTTACGATAGTTTTGGTTTACCTGCAGAACAATATGCGATACAAACGGGGCAACATCCAAAAATTACCACCGAACAAAATATAAAACGTTACCGCAAACAAATGGATAAGATCGGTTTCAGTTTCGACTGGGATCGTGAAGTAAGAACATCAGATCCGGAATATTATAAATGGACACAATGGATCTTTATTCAAATATTTAATTCGTGGTACAATAAAAATTTAAATAAGGCAGAAGATATTTCTGCACTAATAAAAGAATTTGAAGCAAATGGAAATAGTAAAGTAAATGCTGTTTGTGATGATGATACAAAACAATTTACTGCCGCAGAGTGGAAAGCGTTATCTGAAAAAGAAAAGTCGGATGCATTAATGCATTACCGTATTGCTTATTTGGGCGAAGCGTATGTTAACTGGTGCCCCGCTTTAGGAACGGTATTAGCAAACGATGAAGTAAAAGATGGTGTGAGCGAACGGGGCGGCCATCCTGTTGAGCGCAAATTAATGAAACAGTGGAGCATGCGCATTAGCGCTTATGCACAACGTTTGTTAGATAGCCTTGATACTTTGGATTGGACAGAAAGCTTAAAAGAATCACAGAGATATTGGATAGGGAAAAGTGAGGGAACATCACTCAAATTTAGCCTCATCCCTAACCCTTCTCCAAAGAAGAAGGGGACAAATTATTCTGAAGGAGAAGGACTTTCAAATACTGATGAACTTTCTATAGTTGAAGAAGAAGCAGAGCGTTATTGGAAAACTGCCAATCCTAAATATTATGATCAATTAAAAAAGTATTCGCGCAGAAATAAACAACCATTAACAGAATCTGAAAATGTTCTTTGGCAAGCATTAAGAAATAAACAATTGGATACAAAATTTAGAAGGCAACATCCAATAGGTACTTATATTGCTGATTTTATCTCATTAGAAAATAATTTAATAATTGAAGTTGATGGAGAAATTCATGATACAACAAAAGAATATGATGATAACAGAACAGAAGCTTTAAATGAATTAGGATTTAAAGTTATTCGCTTTTCGAATGATGAAGTAAAAAATGAGCTTGAAAATGTTTTAAGCAAGATTAAAACAGAATTAAAGTCCCTCTCCTTTGGAGAGGGATTTAGGGTGAGGCTGAGTGAGGCTGATAGCATCGAAGTTTTTACCACGCGCCCCGATACAATTTTTGGTGTTTCGTTTGTGACGTTAGCGCCTGAACACGATCTTGTTTCTGTTTTAACAACCCCAGAAAATAAAACGGCTGTGGATGATTATGTAACAAAATCTAAAAACAGAAGCGAACGCGAAAGACAAGCAGATGTTACAAAAATTTCGGGAGTATTTACAGGTTCATATGTTGAGCATCCGTTTACCGGAAAACAAATTCCGATTTGGGTTGGCGATTATGTGTTGGCTGGTTATGGCACAGGTGCTGTAATGGCGGTGCCTGCGCATGATGAACGTGATTTTAAATTCGCGAAATATTTTGGTTTGCCAATTTTAAAAGTTATTGAGCCACCGGCTTCCCTATCATTGGGAGAGGGACGGGAGGGTGAGGCCTCATATGACGGTAAAGAAGGAAAATTAATTAACTCTGATTTTTTAAATGGGTTGGATGTAAAAGCAGCTATTAAAAAAGCAATTGCAGAAATTGAAAATAAAAAAATAGGTAAGGGCAAAACAAATTTTAGATTACGTGATGCTGTTTTTGGAAGACAACGTTATTGGGGCGAACCAATTCCTATTTATTATAAAGATGGAATACCTTATGCTTTACCTGAAAATGAATTACCATTAGTATTACCCGAAGTAGATAAATATTTACCGACTGAAGATGGCGAACCGCCTTTGGCAAGAGCAAAAGATTGGTTCTACTCCCCTCTCCTTGGGAGAGGGGCTGGGGGTGAGGCTGAGCGCTACTCTTACGAGTTAAGCACCATGCCCGGTTGGGCCGGCAGCAGTTGGTATTTTTTACGTTATATGGATGCGCATAACGGCACCGAGTTTGCATCAAAAAAATTAACGGAGTACTGGAAACAAGTTGACCTATACATTGGCGGCAGCGAACATGCTACCGGCCATTTATTATATGTGCGCTTCTGGACAAAATTTTTAAAAGATTTAGGATACATTAATATTGATGAGCCGGCTCAGAAATTAATTAATCAAGGGATGATTCAGGGAAGAAGTAATTTCGTTTATAGTCTTGTTGGTTCAAATATATTTATCAGTTATGGCATTGTAAAAAAATATACTGATACAGTCGATGCCCAATACCTTCATGATGCGATTTTAAATTCTTACCCGAATGTTAATCGCATTGCTTTGGAAACACTTAAAATCCAAAAACTTTACGTTGATGTAAATATTGTAGATAATGACATTTTGAATGAAGAGAAATTTAAACAATGGCGAGAAGAATATTTAAATTCTGAGTTTGTTTTAGAAGATGGGAAATATATTTGTGGTGTAGAGATAGAAAAAATGTCCAAATCAAAATGGAATGTTGTTTCTCCTGATGATATTGGTGAAAAGTTTGGTGCTGATACTTTGCGTTTATACGAAATGTTCTTAGGTCCGTTAGAGCAAAGTAAACCTTGGAATACCAATGGTATTACAGGCGTTGCAGGTTTTTTGAAAAAACTTTGGCGTTTGTTCTATAACTCTTCGGCTCCTTCTTCTTTGGAGAAGGCGGGGGATGAGGCTAACATTAGCGATGAAGCCCCAACCAAAGCAGAATTAAAAACCCTGCACAAAACCATTAAAAAAATTACAGAAGACATTGAGCGTTTTTCGTTTAACACGTCTGTTAGTAATTTTATGATTTGTGTAAACGAGTTAACAGATTTAAAATGCAACAAACACCAAATTTTAGAACCGTTATTAATTTTAATTTCACCCTACGCACCACATATTACTGAAGAGCTTTGGAGCTTACTGGGACGTAAAGAAAGCATTGCATTTGAAAAATTTCCGCTATGCGATGAAAGTTATTTGGTAGATGATATTTTTAATTATCCTATCTCCTTTAACGGTAAAACACGTTTACAACTGGAATTTCCTGCATCCTATTCTGTTCAACAAATTGAACAGGAAGTAATGGCACGAGAGGACGTACAAAAATACCTGGAAGGAAAAACGCCTAAAAAAATTATTATTGTACCGAAAAAAATTGTAAATATTGTAATGTAGTTTTAATAATGAGATACAGTAAAATAATGGACGAAGAGGGATAAAACTCAAAATCTTTGTGTTAAAAAATCTTACTCTGCCAAAATCAAATTCAACTTCCTAATTTGTTCAGGCGTACCCAACACAAATATTTTTGAGTTAGGAATTATTTTTGTATCGGCACTAGGGTTTACAATGTATTCCCCCATTGCTGTTTTATATCCAATAATATTTGCGCCACTCTTGTTTCTAATTTCTAAATCCTTTAAAGTTTTGTGCTTTAAATTGTCACTAATTCTATCAAAGGTAATTTCTTCTAAATTATTATTATCTCCCCCTTGTGCGGTAATATAGTCTACAAACTCCATTACATCTGGCTTCATTACTAAGCTTGCCATGTGCGCGCCGCCTACTTTATCGGGCATTATAACATTATTAGCACCAGCTATTTTTAATTTAGCATCACTGCCATCATCGCTGGCACGCGAAATAATGGTTAATTTAGAGTTTAAGTTGCGAGCCGTTAGTACAATAAATAAATTATCGGCATCAACAGGCAGCGTAGTAATTAAAGCTTTGGCTCTTAATATACCTGCTTTTAAAAGTGTTTCGTCTTGTGTGCCGTCACCTGTTAAAATTAAATCGGCAAAACGATGATTAGCCGTTTCTTTAATTTTATCGTCTTTTTCCACCACTACAAAACGCTTATCGTGTTTTTTTAATATTTGAGCTGCTTGGCGTCCGTTACGTCCGTAGCCGCATATTATTACATGGTCGCTTAATTTATCAATGGCTGTTATCAACTTTTTATTTTTAAAAAACTGGTTAAATTCACCGTCAATTACAAATTTAGTAATTGCACTAACAGCGTAGGCAAATGTACCAAAACTTGTTATAATTAAAAAGGATGTAAAAATTTTACCTCCCATACTTAGAGGCTGAACTTCGCCATAACCAACAGTAGCAACGGTTATAACCGTCATATAAAAGGCGTTAAATGGCGAGTAGCCGTCAATTAATATATATCCGGTTGTG
>JAYVGH010000051.1:0-66170 GCA_043772435.1 Bacteroidota bacterium | reverse complement strand
TATATCAAATTCCATAGACGTTTTTTTCTAATGCTACGCATTAGAGATTTTAAATCCAAATTTATTAAATATTTTCTAATGCGGAATTTGGGTTTAAGCTAATGCCACGGTACACACGGTTAATAAAGTTAGTTTTTATTTGCAACGATGTGCCACTCGCATTTTGCCAGGTACTACTATTAGCACCACTAATACTAATAGCGTTGTTTAAATAATTAGTGCCAATGGCAGTAGCCGTGCTGGTTTGTGGTGCAAAGCTGTTGGTGTTTATTACCATATTAGCGGCATAAATACCTGTTTGATTGCCACTGCCTACATTTTAAGTGCCTGCAATAATAGGCACATTAATCGCATTATTAATGTTTGTAAACTCGTTATTAGTCATATAATAATTAAAACGGTTGGTGCTTAAACCAATGCCTGCGTTGCCAGGGTTAATGCCTGTTGTGCCCGAAGCGGTACTTTGTGTGCTTCTAAACGTTGCATAGGTAGCGTTAAACTGGTACACATTGTACGCTTCAACACCGCGTGTACATTCCCAAAAGCGGTTGCCGTAATCAACACTGGTGCTGCCTGTGCCTGTTGTGCTTAAATTTAAACGGGCATTTAAGGTGGTGGCTACTTGGCTTCTTATACCGCTTCCGCCATCGTAGTAGCAAAAACTAGCAGGTGGGCAAATGTATACGAGCTGTATGCTTTGGTACACATTGTTTACACTGCTTAAGCTACTGTTGTTGGCATCAATACCATATTGTAAATTATCAAATAAATTAAAGTCGGTTGCTCCTACCTCATCAGTAACGCCTATTTGTGCAACGCTATAGCCACTTGTAGAACCTGAACCAACATCTGTCATCTGAATGCCTGTACGGGCGCTTTGGTAATTATATGGCGCCAAAAGAGTTGCAACTGCAGAGCCCTGCAAAGCATAAGGAGCACTAATGCCAGTAGTAGCAGTTGTTGCATATCTTAAATTCGGTGTAGCAACTGAGGTTTTAGGCCAACTTGTTGACGTGTAAGTAAAATTACGGGTTGAAAAGACATCTTGGGAAACGTGGAAAATTGGCACGGTGGTAGTATTGGCACTGTTTACGTTAATAGCTACGTAATTTTTATTAAAAATGGTATTGGTAATTTCAACAGGATAGCTTGGAGAAGCATTGGTAACGCTGTTAAAATTAACTGCCGTGATAGCATCTTCAATAAACGAAGAATTACCCGTTGTTCCACTTCCTGCTGCCAAAAACCTTGACCCATTTTGTACGTCAATACCCTTCCACATAGTTGCACCGCAGGCGTGTAAATGCGCTCCAAGCACTTGGAAGTCGCCAACGCCAATTAATACGGTAATTTTAACACCCAGGGCAATTCTGAAGTCGCCATTTTGAAAAGTTGGATAATTGGATGTACCGCCAAAAGTAATGTCGGCGTTAATAGTCATTATACCTGTAAATGTACCGCCACTGTAGTAGTTAGAGGTAAAGGTACTTACACCTTTACCGGCAGTACAACATGCTGTTTGCACAAAAACGGCAAGTGTGTTTGTTGCGTTGCAGCCTGATGATGTGATTGCATTTACAGTGTAAATTGTTGTAACCGTTGGAGAAACAACTTGTACCGACCCTGAAAGCGGGCCGGGTTGCCAGGTATAATTTAAACTAGAACCGCTTGAAGCTGTTACTGTGTTAGATGTAGCGCTAAAGTTTGTGCAGATAACATTTGTGGCGGAGCTTAAAGTAAAGGTAGATGAGGGAATTACTACGCTAATAAAAATTTGGCTACTTGTTTTACACCCATTAGTATTTGTAGCAATTGCAGTGTAAGTAGTAGATACTGTTGGCGTAATAATAATAGATGTATTTTGAATATTTGACGGAACCCACGTATATGTATTTAAACCAGGGCCACTTGCTGATAATGTTGCATTTGATCCTACACATAAAGAAGCATTGGTGGTGCTCAACCCAAATCCTGAAAACGGAGGTAAAACATTAATTGTTACCACTGTACTTGATGTACAGCCTAAACTACTAGTGGCAGTAATTGTATAGTTTGTTGTAAAAGTTGGGCTAACAATATTTGATGTGCCAGTTAAACTACCTGGCTGCCACAAATATGTGGTTCCCAAAGTTCCATTTATGGTAATTGTGCTTGATGAGCCAGAACATAGTGTTGGGTTACTGTTTGTTACAGTATAATTTAACTGGGGCTTTATAGAAACGTCATCGATGTAATAATAAGCAGCTGTTGGATAAAACTCAGGGGCACTAGTATTGGTAGTTAATGCAGTAGTTGCTTCCGATTTAAAATTACCAATAATGATTTTATCCCAAGCGGCACTCGCATTAAAATTTACAGTAAATAATTGCCATGTCGCGGTATTTGTTATTGCAGAAGAAGTTAGGGTTAGCATTTGGCCGGTTGGTAAAGAGGAAGTACTAATGTAATATGAACCGGCTTGACAAGGAAGGGTACTGCATAAATAAAGATTTAAATCGCTGGTAAAATATGTTCTATTCGCAGCTTTTACATAAATATTTAATTGATAATTAGCCCCCAATGTTAAACTGCTAGTTAATTGTTCAGTTAAATATTCTCTGAAATTTAAAGTACCTGTTGAAGAGCCGGAGTATAAAAATAAACCGCCACAAGCATTTCCCGTGTTAGCATTAGTAGCGTAATTATAACCATATGTGTAAGCAGTTGGATTTGTATAACAACTGTTGTAATAATCTGACGTTCCTACTGTTGGGTTGCTGGCAGAACAAAAATTTGGTAACGACCAATTACACGCTGGATAGGGATTTAGAGCCTGTTGAATTCCCAAAGCACTACAAGGTATGGTAAAATTTTCAAATGAGTTGTTGTAAACAAATTCGCATCCGGTAGGGGTAACGGTGCAAGAGTTTAAAAGACTATATTCGTTTATTGTGAAATTTAAATTTGTACTTACCGTACTGCATGTATTACAACTTAAATCAAAATTAAATTTTGTATAAGCTTTTCCGCCACTGGGAATATTTACAATATTAAATAATAAAGTGCTATCTGTTCTTAAACTATCTTTTTGATAATTAACCAAAGCATTGGAACTGTCATAAATAAATATCTCAGCCCATTTTAAAGGGTAGTTATTACCCTGTATAATAGATTTTACTTTTAATGCAAAATTAGAATTACTAAGAGTAAGTTTATACCATTTTGTTAACGAATCAGGTTGTTGGTTAACAACAGTTGTAGTTCCTGATGATAAAATAATCGGATGAACAGATGTTGTGCCAACCGTTTGCGCTTTTAAACTTACTACACATAGCAAGCATAAAAAAAGTAATAATTTTTGTTTCATTTTTTGTTTTTTTTAGAGGTTTATATTTTATTTTTGTTTTATTTCGGTTTCTGTTTTGCTAATTTATAGTGTCAAATTAGATTTAAAAACAGGTAATCTTACCTGTTTTTGGCTAAGTAGTTTTACTTGATTTACTCGGTTTATAAAGCAGACGGGACTTTCAGCATAATAATTTATAAAGGTTAGTTTTTGTGTTAATTAAATTTAATTTAGATTATTTTAGATTATGTTTTTATTTAACTTAAAGTTTACTAATTGTTTAATTAAATCCTCTCCCAAAAAAAATTGCTGTTTCATTATGGATCTTTCCTGTATAAATTGAATTGATTTTTTTCTTTATAAATCTATGTAGCATGGCTGTTGTCGTCTTTATTTATTATACTTTATAAAAGGAAAGGTCTGACATTAAAGAAAAATTTGGGTTAAAAATAAAAGACTTACGTAAAGAAAATATGCTTACTCAAGCAGACCTTGCCGCAGCGGTTGATGTTGATATTAGAACAATAAGAAGGATTGAAAGCGGAACTTATAATCCAAGCTTAGATATAATTGGAGCATTAGCACAAGCTTTTAAAATTCATATTACTGAATTATTTAAATAAAAAAACGAGAGAATTTCTCCTCTCGTTTTTAATTTAGATTTTAAAAAATTTTAGTATTTAAACAGTTTAAATTGTATTTTATTTACATTTTTAAACTCGTTGCTACTTTTGCCGTAAATACTGGCAACGTAATTTTTTACTTCGCGGGCTATTACTACTAAACCTGTTGTGGCAGTATACAAAATACTATTTCGGTTGCTGCGGGCATTATCTAAAGTAGTAGTAGTTGTAATTACGGCTGTGTTTACAGTTTTTAAGTTAAATAAAAAACTGTTTAAACTTGCTAGTGTAAGTGCAATTTCGTTAGGTGTGTAGCTACTTACATTACTTACCAAATCTATTAATGCTGTAAAAAATTCAATTCGGCTATCGTAACTTTGTTGCGATGTGCTAATTGTTAAAGCGGTTGGCGCAATGCTATCTATTGTTTTAGCTGTTTTAGGTAAAGTACTATTGCTTACTTTTTTAGTGCGCCCCATTAGTTTTTTATAAATGGCATTAGCGTTTGTAAATGTTTGGGGGCTAACTCCACCAGCTTTTAAAGCGTTTATAATGCGTGGTGCCAATTGTTTTAAATTTTTAAAGGCAATTTGGCGGTTGTTAACGGCCGTTTTGTAGTTAGTAACAGCGTTTACGGTTGTTGTTATTGCAGCATCGGCAGTAGTTTTTAAAGTAGTTAAACTGCTTAATTGCAGTGCTACTGAACTTGGATTATATACTACACCAAAGGCAGTACAGTAGCTTATTAAATCTTCGAGGTTAGCAACGTTTTTGCTGTGCCCCACTTCGCTAATTGTTTTCATTTTTTTTGTTTTTAATTGTTTATTATTTAAACGTAGTAATTACGCAAACGTTACTAGCAATACGTTAACAGCAGTTAAAAAGCTGCGTTTTTAAGCATAAGTGGTTGCAATAGTTTTACAAGTGGTTTAATAATTTTAATTAGTGGTTGGCAATCTAAAAAAATGCTATTTTACTCTGCAGATATGTAACAGGCGTGTCCAAAAGTACTAGTGTTTAAGCTAACGGTGTAATACTCGTTTACAAATGCGGAGTTGGCAACAGCAAAAGTGGTATTACATCAGCCACGTTTGTAATAGCGGTTTCCACATTCGGTATAGGTTTCGCCATCAATAAAACAAAAGTCTCCAAATGTGGGATTGCTTTTTGCAGAAATGGTATTGTTCTTTGCCTTTACTATAACAATCGTTACAAGTGTAATATTATTATTAGCAAAAGTGATATGGGCTTATGCCGGAGTTTATATGTTTAATAAAAACGTAATTTAAAACTCACTTTTTAAATGAAATTCAATATCCGGAAATTTTTCTTGTGCCATTTGTAGTAGCCAAGCGCTTTCGGCCAAAAACACAGGGCGGTTTTCTTTATCTAAAGCAATGTGCGCATTTCTATCCTGCATAAAAGCGTCTAGTTTTTTACGGTCGGGGCAACTAATCCAAAGGGCTTTGTAAAGGCTTACTTGATCAAACGTTGCACTGGCATTGTATTCGGCTTTTAAGCGGTGTTGTATTACTTCAAATTGTAAGGCACCTACTGTACCAATTACTTTACGGCCATCTACTTTTCGTGTAAATAATTGCGCCACGCCTTCGTCGGTTAATTGTTCCAAACCTTTTTGCAGTTGTTTGGTTTTCATAGGGTCGGTATTGTTTACATACCTAAATAATTCGGGTGAAAAACTTGGTATGCCTTTGTATTGAAAATTAGCGCCTTCTGTTAAGGTATCGCCTATTTTAAAATTACCTGCATCGTACAAACCAATTACATCGCCCGGAAAAGCTTCATCTATTACCGATTTTTGCTGTGCCATAAAGGCGGTAGGGTTGCTAAAGCGTAACTCTTTATTATCGCGCACGTGGTGGTAGTATTTATTGCGCTCAAACGTACCGCTGCAAATGCGTAAAAAGGCAATACGGTCGCGGTGTTTAGGGTCTAAATTAGCATGTATTTTAAACACAAAGCCACTAAATTTTTTATCGTCGGGTTTTACAATGCCTGCGTCAGTATCGCGTTCCCTTGGTCCTGGGGCAATTTCTACAAAACAATCCAGCAATTCGTTTACACCAAAATTATTTACAGCGCTTCCAAAAAATACCGGGCTAATTTGTCCGTTAAGGTATTTTTGAGTATCCAACGTATCGTACACACCATCAATTAAATCAACATCTGCACGTAATTGTTCGGCAAAATCGGGAGTTATTAATTTATCAATTTGTGTGTCGTTAATGTCAGTAAATTTTAAACGCTCTTCAACCGTTGTTTTACTATCGCCAGTAAAAAGGTTTAACGATTTTTCGGTTAAATTATAAACCCCTTTAAACGATTTACCAATGCCAATGGGCCAAGTAAGCGGACGAACTTTTATTTTTAATTCTTTTTCAATTTCGTCTAAAAGGTCAAAAGGGTTTTGTCCTTCTCTATCCATTTTATTTATAAACACAATTACAGGCGTGTTACGCATTCGGCAAACCTCTAACAATTTACGGGTTTGCGGCTCAACTCCTTTTACACAATCAATCACCATTATAACGCTATCTACAGCGCTTAATGTTCTGTAAGTATCTTCAGCAAAATCTTCGTGCCCGGGTGTATCTAAAATATTTACTTTGTAATTTTTATAATCAAATGCCATTACCGAGGTAGAAACCGAAATACCACGTTGCTTTTCTATTTCCATAAAATCGGAAGTAGTAGATTTTTTTATTTTGTTTGATTTTACAGCACCTGCACTTTGTATTGCTCCACCAAATAAAAGTAGTTTTTCGGTAAGGGTAGTTTTACCGGCATCGGGGTGGGCAATAATGGCAAAAGTTCGTCGGCGTTTAATTTCTTCTGTAAAAGTCATTTTTTAATATTTGGGTGGCAAAGATAAAAAAATTAAGGGTAAATTAATTTTTATCGATTTAGTGTTAACTGTGTGCTAAATATCGACAAAAGGCAACATTATTTCTACAAAGCACCTATTTTTTAAAATAAAATTATAATTTTGCTATCTTAATTAAATTAACCAATATGAAGAAGTTATTAATTTTACTTTTTGTAGTATGCGCTATTAAAAATAATGCTCAAATTAAAGCCGGAGGATCTTATAAAGATTATTTTCAAGAAGGCTCGTATTTGTTACTTGAAGATAATTATTTGGTAGCGCTTGATAACTTTGAAGCCGCGTATCAATTAGACTCGTCTTCGGCTAATATTAATTATTTGTTGGGGCAATGTTACTTGCACTCATTAAATCAAAAGTCAAAAGCCGAATTCCATTTAGCAAAGGCAGTTACTAAAATTTCTCGCACCTACAAAAATGATAACTTTCAAGAAAAATCGGCTCCGCCATTGGCTCATTATTATTACGGACAAGCTTTACACATTAATTATAAATTTGATGAAGCGATTATACAATATGGCGAATTTGAAAAATTAGTAAGTGCTAAAGATAAAGAGTGGCATAAATTATCTGACCGCGCTAAAGCAATTGCTGCTTATGCAAAAGAAGTTATTGCGGTTCCGCTAAACATACTTATTACAAATTTAGGAGATAGTATTAACAATCAATACCCCGATTACAGCCCGGTTTTAAGTTCGGATGAGCGCATGCTAATTTACACTACGCGCCGCCCTAACACTACTGGCGGTATTAAAGATGTGTTTGGATACTTTAGCGAAGATGTTGTTGTTGCTTACAAAGATGAAATGGGGCGTTGGAGTTCTCCACAGCCCATCTCTTCAAATATTAATAGCAGTGGCATGGAGGCATCAATTAACTTAACCCCTGATGGACAAACATTAATTGTTTACCGTGATGGTGGTGAGGGAATGGGTGGAAACATTTATTATAGTAACTACGATGGAAAAGATTGGACAACTTTAAAAGAATTTGGTTCTGATGTAAATTCAAAATATCAAGAGTCGCATGCGTGTTTAAACGCAGACCAAACAGTTTTATTTTTTGTTTCAGACAGACCCGGCGGATTAGGCGGTAGAGATATTTACCGTTGTATAAAATTACCAAACGGCAGTTGGAGCAAGGCTTTAAATATGGGGCCAACCATAAATACAGAATATGATGAAGACGGTGCGTTTATTCACCCTGACGGTACTACTTTTTTCTTTGCATCAAAAGGCCATAAAACTATGGGGGGGTTTGATATTATGTTTGCTACCCTAAACGAAGAAAATAAATTTTCGGAAGTAACAAATATTGGTTATCCTATAAATACCACTGATGATGATGTTTTTTACGTTGCTTCGCCTGACGGGAAACGCGGTTATTTTTCTTCAGCGAAAGAGGGTGGTTTTGGGGAAAAAGATATTTATATGATTTCGATACCCGAGGCTAAAGAAAAACCACTGGCTTTATTTAAAGGTCAAATTATAGCGGCTCCGGGAGAAAAACTACCTGAAGAATTAACCATTATTGTTAAAGACAAGCAAACCGGTGAGATTATAGGTACATACCGACCAAAATTAGTAAATGGAACGTTTTCAACCATTTTACCTCCGGGACGCGAATATAACTTTTCGTACCAAGCGCCTGCAGGGCAAGAGTTTTATAACGAAGATGTTTTTGTAACAAATGAATTAAGTTATTCTGAAATTAAACGTGAGGTAAATTTAGAGCCGGTAATATTAGGTAAAATTAAAGCTAAAGAAAGCGGCATAATTTTAAATACAGTTGTTTTTAATAATAATAAGGCTAAAAAATTAGTTGGGGCAGCTACAATAAATGTTGATGAACAAGGTGGAACCTCGCAATCCTTTACCTCTAATAACAATGGCCGTTACGACGGGATTGTTTTAAAATCTGAAAAAAAGTATTCTGTTTTTGCTGAATATAGCGGTAAAAAATCGGAAGTAGCCGAAGTAAGTACTTTTGGCATAAAATCCGGAAGAAAAATCATTAATCAAATTTTATATTTAAGTGGTAAATCTATTTCGGCTACTAGTAATGATTTGCTGTTGGATGTTACGGTAAAAAACAGTAAAACTAAAAAAATTGTTCCTAATGCCGAGGTTGTTGTAACTGATGCCGATGGTAACAAATCAACTGCTACAACTGATGAAAACGGCGTAGCTAAAAACATTGAATTGGGAGCAGATTCTAAATATACAATTATTGCTAATAACGAAGGTAGTGCCTCGGAAAGCGAAGTTGTAAATACTACAGGTGTAAAAGGAGCTAAACGCTTTGCAAAAACTTTGTTTGTAGGTGGTGAAAAATCTGTTTCGACAGTACCTGCTACTGATTATGAATTTTATTTTAAATACAATGCAAACATAAACGATGATGCTGAACCAACTTGGGTTGCTTTTGTAGATAAAGTAATTGAATTGAGTAAGCAAAAAACAGTAATAATTACTATTAATTCAAGCGCGTCACAAGTTACTACGCGTGCTTTTAAAGATAACCATGAATTAGCAGAAACGCGAGCCAATAAATTAGAAGAACGAATAAGAGCGGCCTTATCTTTAAAAGGTGGTGATGTGAGTAAAGTAAAATATGTTAAAAAATCTATAGTTAGCGGTCCTGCTTACGAAGGCGACTGGGATTTAGGGCGAGCTAAGTACGAGCCACACCAATATGTAAAAGCCAAGGTTAAATAATTTTATACTACGATTTTGTAAAAACCTCATCAATTGATGAGGTTTTTTATTTTAAACGCTTTAATGTTTTAGCAATAAACTTTTCGTTTGGTAAATGCGCGTTTTGAATACGTTTAGCGTACTTAATACTATCTAAAATTTCCATTTGTTTTTCCTCAATCACTTTGTTTTTTTCTTCTAAGTTTTTTAAGGTTTGTTTTAATTTATCTTGAGCCAGTAATTTTAACTTCACTTCTTTTCTAAAGGATACATTCCAACTAATTATAGATGTAACTAATAATATAAAGCCCGGTATGGTTAAAAACAACCACCCCGCCCAATGCATAAATTTAAACAAAGCGCCTAAGCATAAACATAATATTGCGCTTAAATCGATAATATTTAATATTATAGATACATTGGAGAGTAACGATTTTCTGTTCTCGTAACGCCCTTTTATAATTAGAGGCAAACAACCAAACGAAAATAAAAAAATAGAAATAATTGCCTCCGCACTTGCGCCTGTCCAATGCATAATTTTACTAAATATTCCTATTAATAAAACTATACTACTAGTTATTGATAAAACAGTAATGACTTTTTTACGTTTTTTTATTTCAGAATTATAATAAATAAATGAGGGGCTAATGCAAGAAGCAATAACAGAAGAAAGTAAAATCATAAGAAAAAAAACTTGTGGTAAGCTTTCAAAAAAAGCCTCAAACCATATTGAAGAAACTGTAAGCGATACGATTACAAATAAACCTCCAATCAATAAATGTTTTCCGATTTTATTTAACATAAAAATAATTTAAAAATAATTTGCATTACATAAGAATCTTATGTATCTTTGTCTTATGTAATTATAACAAAAATATAAAATTATTTAAAATATAGCAAATAAAACACACACCATACAGCAAGGCTAGCAAAATAAAGATGGTGGATTTACAATATAACAACTAAAAAAAATAAGTTTCTCAATATGAATTACTCGTCAGAATTAATAAAAGGCACTTTAAAAACCATAGTATTAAAGTTATTGGCAAACAACAAGCGTATGTACGGCTACGAAATAACGCAAACCGTAAAAGAGCTTACTTTGGATAAAATACAAATTACCGAAGGCGCTTTGTACCCCACCTTACATGCTTTGGAGAGTGATGGTTTAGTTACTACAGAAACTGAGTTTATTGGTAAAAGGATGAGAAAATACTACCGATTAAGCCCCCAAGGCAAAATGAAAACAAAAGAAAAAGTAAATGAATTTGCCGATTTTATGACTACAATGAAATTTTTGTTAGACATAAAAACAGCGTAAATGTATTGTCTTAATGATACACAAATAGATTTTATACTTAACGACATAAGTGCACGTGGCGTTGAGATGGAGAGCCTGCAGCAAAACCTGTTAGATCATATCTGTTGTATAATTGAGCAAAATCTTGAAGTAAACGGAGACTTTGAGAGCTTCTATCAAAAAACCATACGAGCATTTTATAAAGATGCATTGTGGGAAATAGAAGAAGAAACCCTCCTGTTATTAACATTTAAAAATTACTACACTATGAAAAAAATGATGATAGTTAGCGGGATATTTTCCGCTGTAACAATGAGTATTGGCATATTTTTTAAATTTATGCATTGGCCCGGCGCATCGCCATTTATAATACTAGGCATTGTAGCGTCGAGTTTTATTTTTCTTCCTTTGTTTTTTATGCTTAAAGCAAAAGAAAAAACCAAAACTAAAGATAAATTAATTTTAGGCCTGGGCACACTTTCAGGTATTTTAATGAGCCTTTCCATTTTATTTAGAGTAATGCACTGGCCTTTTGGATTTAATTTGTCAATTATTTCCATTGTAGTTTTGGGCTTGGTGTTTTTGCCTATATATTTTTTTAATGGTATTCGAAATCCAGATTTAAAAATAAATACCATTGCTACCTCTATTATAATTATTATGATTTGTGGGCTACAACTAACACTTGTAAACTCCAGACCAAATTATACCGTCGAAAAAACGAGTATGAGATTAAACGAACATTTAAATACAACTTACCAATATGTTACAACACAAAACGAAATAAATTATGGAGTTTTGTTAAATGATAGCGCCTTAAATAAAACAAATATAAAAATATTAAATAAAACGTGTAATGATTTATGTACTACAATTGAAGCATTAAAAATTACTTTATTTCAACAAACAGAAGGCGATAGTACTGCAACACTAAACTACTTTACTATACAGCGTGGTAATAATTACGATATCCCCACCCACATTTTATTTGATGAAAACACTAACCCTAAAAAAAATATAATTAAATTAAAGGAAAAAATTACTGATTTTAATGCTTATATTATAGCTTCCTTTAATCAAAATAGTTCTGTATTATTAGATTTGTCTGATGCCGAAAACCTAATTACTCAGCAAAAAGAAACGTGGGAAAAACTTAATTTTTACAGAACACCACTTGCTACTATTTTAAGAAATTTAACCCAATTACAAATAGAAATTCGGTTAATAGAATCTAACTGCATGTAATAAATAAAACAATAAAAACTTTTTTACAAAGAAGAGTTTTTATTGTTTATACTTTTTTAAGTTTCTATCTATAAACTTTTCACTTGGCAACATGGCTTGTTGTATGCGTTTAGCGTAGCGAATACTACTTAAAATTTCATTTTGTTTGTTTTCAATTTCTAATTTTTGAATAAGTATCTCTTCATTTGCTTTTGATAGTAAATTAAATGTATAAGCATTATTTAAAGCTAATGCGATAAAGGGCGAAAGCGAACGTAAAAAATTTATATTTTCTAACGAATAGGTATTTATATTTTGGTGCTGAACTGAGAATAATCCAATAAGTTTTTGTTTTACAAATAGAGGAATCATTATTACTGATTCGCAATGTAAATCTTCTTTTCCGTGCAGTTGATAAGACCCATTTAAATATTTACCATAATCATCTTGCAAATTATGAATAATAATTTCGTTTTTACTTTTTATTGTATGTGCTATTAAACTATTTGGGTTTGAAATAGCGGTTGTAAAATCTTCAGCTACTATTTTGTTTTGCTTTACGCAATAGTTTACAGATACTTTTTTATCCGTTTCATCATAAGCACAAATAATAAAAAACGAAACAGCCATTAATTCGTTAATACTTTTATAAACGATGTTCATTACCGCATCCGTTTGTAACGACGAGTTTAATTCTTTAATAATTGCCTCAAATAATTCAGCCGTATTAAGATTTTTATTTAAACTCATTTTTATGCGAGGCCTAACTCTCAACCGTCTCTTCCATATACGCCTCAATAGGCACACAACTACATACTAAGTTTCTATCGCCATAAGCACTATCAACCCTAGCAACACTAGGCCAAAATTTACTTGCTTTTACGTAAGGTAATGGAAAGGCTGCTTTTTCGCGGCTGTATGGTTTATCATAATTATCGGCAATAATTAATTTTGCGGTATGTGGTGCATTTTTAATAACGTTATTTATCTTATCTGCTTTGCCATCAATAATTTCTTGTATTTCAACACGAATAGAAATCATAGCTTCGCAAAAACGATCTAATTCCGCTTTACTTTCACTTTCGGTTGGTTCAACCATTAGGGTATTTACTACCGGGAACGCTACTGTTGGTGCATGAAAACCATAGTCCATTAAACGTTTTGCAATATCGGCTACCTCCACCCCACTTGCCATTTTAAAATCGTTACAATCTAAAATCATTTCGTGCGCGCAGCGGTTTTGTGTTCCGGTGTATAAAATTTTGTAATGATCTTTTAAAACTTCTTTCATGTAGTTGGCGTTTAAAATAGCTGTTTCGGTAGCGGCTTTTAAACCATCGCTGCCCAACATTTTTATATACCCGTAACTAATTAATAAAATTAACGCGCTGCCAAATGGAGCTGAACTTACAGCGTGTATTCCTTTTTCGCCACCTGTATTTACAATAGGGTGCGACGGTAAATAAGGTACTAATTTTTCAACCACACCAATTGGTCCCATGCCGGGTCCACCGCCACCATGCGGAATGGCAAATGTTTTATGTAAATTTAAATGGCAAACATCAGCCCCAATATTTCCGGGAGAAGTTAGGCCTACTTGAGCGTTCATATTAGCGCCATCCATATACACCAATCCGCCGTTATCGTGAATTATCTTGGTGATTTCGGTAATAGCTTCTTCGTAAACACCATGAGTACTTGGATACGTAACCATTAAACAACTTAAAGTGTCTTTATATTTTTCGGCTTTTTCTTTTAAATCAATTAAATCAACATTTCCTTTTTCGTCGCATTTAGTAATAACAATATCCATACCTGCCATAGCGGCACTTGCAGGATTAGTGCCATGCGCAGATTGTGGAATTAAAGCTACTTTACGATTAGCGTCTCCATTAGCTAAATGGTACTGACGAATTACCATTAAGCCTGCGTATTCGCCCTGAGCACCTGAGTTGGGCTGAAAACTCATTTTTGCAAAACCTGTAATATTGCTTAAATCTTTATCTAAAGTTGCAATCAACTCTAAATAACCTTGTGCTTGGTTTACAGGCACAAATGGGTGAATAGAAGCAAACTCCGGCCATGTAATTGGCAATAATTCCGATGCTGCATTTAATTTCATGGTGCAACTTCCTAAAGCAATCATCGAATGTACTAGCGATAAATCTTTATTTTCTAAACGTTTAATGTAACGCATCATTTCGCTTTCGCTGTGATACGAATTAAAAGTGGGATGCGTTAAGTAAGAGGATGTACGATTTAAATTAGATACTTTAATTACTTTAGATTCCAATGGTTCACCTACCAACTTTATTCCGAAAACGGAAAGAATATCTACCAAGTCTTCTTGTTCAACAGTTTGGTCTAACGAAATACCAACGTGTTTGTCATCTATTTTTCTAAAATTAATTTCTTTGGCTTCGGCTAATGTTATGATTTTATTTGCATCGCACTCAACTACAACTGTATCAAAATATAATTTTGTTTTTACGTTAATACCCGCACTTTTTAATGCGCCAACTAATGTATCGGTTGCGTTGTGTACATTTTGAGCAATATCTCGTATGCCCTCTTGCCCATGATACACCGCATACATACTAGCCATTATGGCTAACAACGCTTGTGCTGTACAAATGTTACTCGTTGCTTTATCGCGCTTAATATGTTGTTCACGCGTTTGTAATGCCATACGTAAGCCTTGATTACCTTCGGCATCAATACTTACACCAATAATACGACCTGGAATTAAACGTTTGTAATCTTCTCTACAACAAAAAAATGCGGCATGCGGACCACCATAACCTAAGGGCACGCCAAAGCGTTGTGAATTACCATATACTACACCTGCGCCCCATTCACCCGGAGGGGTTAATAAGGCTAAGGCTAACAAATCAGAACCTACCGCAACTTGTATACCTAACTCTTTGCACGAATCAATATAAACTTTGTAGTTATTAGCTTCGCCGTTAATATCTGGATATTGAATAATTGATCCGAAAAAAGTATCGTCTAATTTTGTAGTTTCAAAATTACCAACCACAACCTCTATCCCTACAGGATTAGAGCGGGTTTTAATAACATCAATTACCTGCGGAAAACAGGTTTCGCTTACAAATAATTTATGAGCGTTTGCTTTTTGTTTTTCGCGGCTGCGGTTACTGTAAAACATAAACACCGCCTCGGCTGCTGCAGTAGCTTCATCTAAAAGGCTTGCGTTGGCAATTGGCATGGCTGTTAAATCCATTACCATAGTTTGAAAGTTAAGAATTGCTTCTAAACGCCCTTGTGCAATCTCTGCCTGATAAGGCGTGTAAGCAGTGTACCAGCCCGGGTTTTCTAAAACGTTGCGTTGTATAACTGCGGGTAAAATATTATTATAATAACCTAAACCAATGTAACTGCGAAATACTTTATTTTTTTTGCCTAATGCTCGTAGGTGCTTGTGGTATTGGAATTCACTTAACGCAACTCCAACTGTTAAAGGTGTTTTTAAACGAATATTTGGTGGAACAGTTTGGTTAATTAATTCATCGATTGTTGAAACACCGATTTTTTTTAACATAGCTTTTACCTCTTGCTCACGAGGACCGTTATGGCGATTTACAAATTTATCGGTAGACATATTTAGAGAGATTTTGAACGTTAAATTTAGTAAACAAATTATAGTTTACAAAGTTTAAATATGGGCAATTTTAAGCTATAGTTGATTTAAAAATGACGTTAATATTTTGTAAATTTATTTAAATCATTTCTTTAGACTAATATGAGACACGTAACAATATATACTACCAATAAGGAATATGACCACTTTTTAAAGTTGGCTAAAAATTTACATTATGTAAAAAAAATAAAAACCGATGAGGTGCCAATAGATATTGATAGTGACGATGGAGATAGCAAAGAAGAAATTATTAAAAAATTAAAGACGGGGTTTAGAAATATGCAATTAATTAAGCAGGGTAAATTAAAAACAACTCCATTTAAAGATTTTTTAGATGAGTTATAAAGTTGAAACCACCGAAGACTTTAACAAAGAAGCAAAAAGTCTCATTAAAAAATATCCTTCTTTAAAAACAGAGCTTAAGGAACTTTATATAGAACTTCTTGAAAACCCATCAATTGGAACACCTTTGGGTAAAAATGTATTTAAAATTCGCTTATCTATTGCATCTAAAAATAAAGGCAAACCGGGAGGCGCTAAAGTAATAATTTTTATAAAAATAATTAACGAAACAATTTATCTTTTGACTATTTATAATAAAGGCGAAAAAGAAAGTATTTCAACTAAAGAGATTGAAGAATTATTAAAAGATTACAAGTAATCAATTATTAATTTTGTGTTGTTTGAATCAATTAGCCTTAACTCTTCCGCCTTATTAAACAGCAATTTTACGGCGTTAATGCCTATCTCTCCTAAGTCTATCGAAAAATTATTAACGTATAAGTTTATATGTTTTTGCATTACCTCTTCGCTCATTTCTTGTGCGTGAGCTTTTACATAAGGCATACAACTTTGTGGATTCGCAAAAGCAAACTCAACACTTTTTTTAATTAATCGGTTTACTTTTTGTTGTAATTCGGCATCAAAAATTCGTTTTATAACAATGCCGCCTAAGGGAATGGGTGCATGAATTAACGATTCCCAATACTCACCTAAATCTATTATTTTTTTTAAGCCTTTTTCTTCATACGTAAAACGGTTTTCATGAATAATTAATCCGGCATCCACTTCGCCCAAAAGAATAGCATTTTCAATGTCGCTAAACACATACTCAATTTTATTTTTTAGGTTGGGGTACGCTAACGACAGTAAAAAGTTAGCAGTTGTTAATTTACCGGGGATGGCAATTTTACAATCATCTAAATCTTTAATCTGTAATTTTGAATTTTGAATTAATAGTGGTCCACAGTTAAAACCCAAGGCACTACCCGCTCGTAACAAAATATAATTATTTAAAACATAAGCGTATGCATAAAAACTAAGTTTGGTAATATCTAATTCTCCGTTTAATGCTTTTTTATTAAGCGTTTCAACATCCTGTAATTCAACTTTAAAATTTAATCCTTCGGTATCTATTTTATTATGAATGAGGGCATCAAAAATAAAACAATCGTTTGGGCAGGGGGAGAAGCCAAGGGATAGGGTTGTTGGAGATAGGTTGGAAGTTGTTGGATTAAGCATTTATGTCCTCAATAATTTTAATAACTGCCTCATTTAAATTATTAATCGCCAAAGGAATATTCCATTTACTTTTATCGCGTTTTTCAACGTAGTTAGAAATGGTTCTAATTTGAATGGGAAAATCTACTTTTCGTTCACAGCTTCTAAAAAATGCGGCCCCTTCCATACTTTCTACATCTGGGTTAAACAATTGTTTAACTTTTATAATATTACTTGTGTTTCCATGCACCGTATTTACAGTAATACCATTTACTTTTTTAAGTTCGTTTAAAGTAGTGAGCATTGTAACATTATTACACTGAAAAACAGATTGTCCGTCCAAAGCCAGGTCTTCCCACTTAATAAAGTCATTATCATTTTCCGCACCCATTTCGCATAACTCATCTTTAACAACGTTTACCACTTCTCCAATTTTTATGTCGTAATTAAAGCTACCTGCTATGCCCGCATTTATACAAAAATCATAGTGACTATTAATATACCGTGCCATTGTGTAAGCGGTGTTTACCATACCTACACCCGTAATTAACACATCTATTCTAACACCGTTACACATTCCATCATACATATAACCAGTTTGAATATGCGTATCGCTTAAGCCAATTTTAGTTAATAGCGGCTCTATCTCAAATTTTGTTGCCGCTACTATTAAAATGTTTTTAGAATTCATTGTTTAAAAATACTATTATTCTACTTAATTTTGATGTATGATTTACTTAACTCGTCACGAACATTTTAACGCCGCCCACAAATTATATAACCCCAATTGGACAGAAGAAAAAAACAATGAGGTGTTTGGCAAATGCGCAAACGCCAATTGGCACGGACATAATTACGATTTAATTGTTACTGTAAAAGGCGAGGTAAACCCGGATACAGGTTTTTTAATAGATGCAAAAAATTTAAGTACAATTTTAAACAAGTATGTTTGCGATAAACTAGATCACAAAAATTTAAACTTAGATGTTGATTTTATGCATGGAAAATTAGCTAGTACCGAAAATTTAGCCATTGCAATTTGGCATCAAATTACTCCACATTTGCCTGAAAATATAAAGTTACATTGTGTAAAGTTGTACGAAACGCCAAGAATTTGTGTGGAGTATTTTGGGGGTTAAACACAGAGCCGCAAATGACTCGGAGGAACACACTGAAAAATAAAAGACTTTAAAGTTTTATTTAGACATACTTTAATAAGTGTTAATTAGTGAAATTCGTGTCTACACCCTACACAAATTTTATAGTTATTCTGCCAAAAAATTCATATCTTTATGTACCACATTAAATTTAAACAATTTTAATTTAATCGTGTTAATACAAATTATACAAGCCACTTGATAGGCAAACTTTCTAAACAGTGCTTGTAAATTAAACAAATCAAAACTTAGCTTAGCCAACTACTTTGTGATTTAAAATAAAACCTATGAGTAATAAAATTGCCGTTTATAGAAAAGAACATTTTAACGCCGCGCATCGTTTAAATAATCCTATTTTAAGTAGCGAAGAAAATGCTTTGCTGTTTGGCAAGTGCAATTATCCCAACTATCACGGTCATAATTATGAGTTGATTGTAAAAGTAATTGGCGAGATAGATCTTAAAACAGGTTATGTTATGGATATGAAAGTGCTGAGTGATATTATTAAAATTAATGTTTTAGAAAAATTTGATCATAAAAATTTAAACTTAGATACCGAAGAGTTTAAAAACCTAAACCCAACAGCCGAGAATATTGCTATGGTTATATACAACATTCTTAAACCTAAATTAGATAACCAAATCGAACTAAAAATTACCTTGTATGAAACAGAAAGAAATTACGTTGAATACCCTGCTTAATGGCAACAGCATAAAATTAAGCGATTTAACCGCCGAAGAAATTGGCGACGAACATGCTAGTACAGGCATTGAAACGCCTATGAAAGCAGATGCTTTTGATATGAATGATGACGAAAAAATTAAAAAAATTCAATTTCATTTTAGTGAAATAATGGAAACACTTGGCTTAGATTTAAACGACGACAGCCTAAAAGGTACACCACAACGTGTTGCTAAAATGTATGTAAAAGAAATTTTTAGCGGACTAAACCCTGCCAACAAGCCTAAAATTGCATTGTTTGAAAACAAATACAATTACAAACAAATGTTAGTTGAAAAAGACATTACCTTTTTCAGTAATTGCGAACACCACTTTGTACCTATTTTCGGTAAGGCGCACGTTGCTTACATTAGTAATGGCAAGGTAATTGGTTTATCAAAACTAAACCGTATTGTGCAATACTTTGCTAAACGTCCGCAGGTGCAGGAGCGTTTAACTGTGCAAATAGCGCACGAATTGCAAACTATTTTACAAACAAAAGATGTTGCCATAATTATTGATGCTAAACATTTGTGTGTTAGTAGCCGTGGGGTGCAGGATATTAACTCGGCGACCGTTAGTTCGTTTTATGGCGGAAAATTTGAAGAAGAGGTAACCCGCCAAGAACTTTTAAAATATGTTGAAATGAAAACGAATTATTAAATTTTATTTATTTCGTCATTGCGACGAAGAAAGCAATCTCATACAATATGCTTTAAGATTTCTTCGGCTTTCGCCTCGCAATGACGAATTGTTTTTATGTCGCTACAACTTAAATACCCATCGTTTGATGTAAAAATAAAAAATGTTGCTTCGACTTCGCTCAGCAACCAAGCTACCCAACCAAAAATTTTCGACCCTATTCGTAAAAAATGGTTTGTATTAACGCCCGAAGAATGGGTACGTCAGCACGTTTTAAACTATTTAATTGTTATAAAAAAATATCCAGCTTCGCTCATTTCTGTTGAAAAAGAAGTTACACTTAACGATTTAAAAAAGCGGTATGATGTTGTTGTTTATAAAAAAGACTTAAGTCCGCTTTTAGTAATTGAGTGCAAAGCACCCTACATTGAATTGAATAAAAGTACCATAGAACAAGCCCAGCGTTACAACCTTATTTTAAAAGCAAATTATGTAATGATTACAAATGGCATTGCTGATTTTGTATTTGATTTGCAAAATAACAGTATTGATTTACCCGACTATATTTAATATATTTATACGCATAATGTATAAAATATGTCAAGTCTAATTCACAATCCACTTCAAATTTATTGTAAGCAACTTTTACAACAGTTTACACAATCAAAAAACACTAAAAACCCTGCGCTTTTTTTATATGCAAATAACGCCCGCACGCCACTATTTATGGCTGAAAGCATTACGCGCATTTTAACAAGTTTAAATGCTAACACCCTTTATGAAAAATGGCATAAAGTATTTAAAAAATTAGAAGATAGTTTTGGCGAAATTGATGTTTACGATGCCGCATTAAAACAATTCTCTAAAAACAAATTAGTTAAAATAGAGCAGCTAAATTATTTTACAAAAAAGCGCGATAAATTAATTTTAAAGTTAAACGAAAAATTAGTGGAAAAAGATTTTTATTCTACTGTTTTTTCTCAAATTAATAATAGTAAGGAGTTAAATTTTAACCATAAAATTATTATTACCCAAATAAAAAAACACATTCAAAAAGAATTACAAAATACGCTTGAGTTTTTTAATCAGTTTCCCAAAGAATTTGATAATATGGAACTTCAAGTTCACGAATTGCGCCGAAAATTACGGTGGGTTAGCATTTACGCTCAAAGTTTGCAGGGCATAATTGTTCTTAAAAATGAGCGTCACACTGAGCGTAGTCGAAGTGCTAAATACACGTGGGAAAAACAATTTATTACCCCTACCGAAAAAACATCGCCCTTTAATAAGTTACCTGTTGCTAAAAAATTAACGGATTATATTTATTTTAATCAAAAAGCATTTTATGCTTTAAGTAACATAATTAATAATTTAGGTAAAATAAAAGACAAAGGATTATCACTTGAACTACTTCAAAAATCTATTCGAAAAACAATGCCATTAACTAAAGAAAATAGCGCTATGCTTGCCGCAAAACAAATACAATTAAACCATACAGAAGAAGAGCTTTTAAAAGAAGCCCATCAATTACTGGAATTGTTTTATAAAAAATATAGTATTCATCAACTGTTAATTCTATAATGCAAAAAAAGTTTATTTGCGTTTTTTTATTATATTTGATTATGCAAAATATAAAGTATATTTTTTTAATTATTTTATCATTCTTGGCTCTGCTATTTTGCTTTTGCGAAAAGAAGAAAGACAACGCAGCAACACCTCCATCTGCTTCAGCAAATACAAGCACTAATACAATTACTGGTACATTAGGCCCAATTTATTTTGAGGATACAACTGGGATTACACTTGGAAACCCAACAGCAACTTTGGTAACAGTAACTGGAACATCAACTAATAATCTTAATCCATCTTCACAAAACTCTAGTTTACAAACCGGTGGTGCGGGTTGGAGTAATTTAACCTGTGCTTCAACAAACAGTTTAACACTTAAAACTATTAATGGAAGTACCGATGTAACAATTACTTTTTCAGCGCCACCAACCTTTGGTACTTATCAAGTAAGTCAAAATGTGGGCGCTGGTCTTTGTTCTATTATTGTAAACAACGCACCCAGTCAACCAGCTGGCGTAGTTTGGTATGGCAAAACAGGTTCGGTTACTGTAACTAGCTCAACTGCGGGTATTAGTGGCGTGTTTAATAATGTTTCGTGTGTTCAGCAAACTTTCAACTTTCCTCAAGTTACTATTAATGGGACTTTAGGTTGTAATTAAATAAAAGTTTTATAATACTTACTCATTCAAAATATAGTTTTGCTAATTCGTTAAATTATAATTAATATTAATGTGTAGTTTTCAAAAAAATTAATATGCAAAAATATCAAGCCTTAATAATAGACGACGAAGAAGATAGCCGTAGCAACACAAAAAATATGCTACAAAATTATTGCCCCGAAATTGAAGTAATTGGCGAGGCGGCAAGCGGCATGGAAGGTAAATTAAAAATACAGGAGTTAAAGCCTCATGTGGTTTTTTTAGATATTAATATGCCGGGCATGAATGGCTTTCAAATGTTAGAAGGCATTTATAACCGCGATTTTTGTGTGATTTTTTTAACCGCTTACAGCGAGCATGGTATTACTGCGGTAAAAGCAGGCGCTACCGATTATTTGTTAAAACCATTAATGCTAAGCGAATTGCAGGGCGCTATTCGCAAAGTAGTGCAACATTACGAAAGTAAAGGTGCTACTACACTAAAACCAGAGGTGGATAAAAGAGTGGTTTTAATAAACCATAGCAAAGGCTTTACTTTAGTTGATTTTAAAGATATTATTTGGTTAGAGGCCAGTGATAATTACACCAACTTGTATTTAAACGGACAAAAGAAAATTGTTGCCAGTAAAACCTTAAAAGAATTTGAAACTATTTTACCCGATTCGGAATTTTTTAGAATTCACCGTTCGGCACTTATAAATATACATTTTGTAAAAGAGTATAGTAACCATGAGGGTGGCGAAGTTATTTTAAGCGATGGCACCCACGTGCAAGTAAGTAAAGCCCGTGTACAAGAGTTTGCCGAATTTATTAAAACAAAATCTGTAACCCCGAAATAAAATTTTGTTTTACAAAAAAATCATTTACATTTGAGCAATTAAAATGAAAACAATTAATCATGCACATCATCATTTGTTTACTACACAGGTAAGTGTGAGTGCTGATGCTATTTTATAATTTATAAAAATATTATCATTACTTAAAGGCTTACCAAATTGGTAAGCCTTTTTTTATTTACTTCAACATACTCAGTTACCGCAGTAACCAAAACAAAAAATAAAAAAACAAAATGAAAAAATATTTAAAAATTGCCATTCAAAAATCAGGCCGCTTAAGCGAAAGTTCACTAAATCTTTTAAAGGAGTGTGGTATTGACATTGATAATGGTTTAGGTAGACTAAAAACCGAAGCTAATAATTTCCCTATCGAAATTTTCTTTTTAAGAGATGATGATATTCCACAATATGTGGCAGATGGAGTTGCAGATGTGGGAATTGTAGGCGAAAACGTTTTATTAGAAAAAAATAAAGATTTAAAACTAGTTGATAAATTGGGTTTTGGAAAATGTAGATTATCACTCGCAATTCCTAAAAATCAAAATTATAAATCCATTAAGGATTTAAACGGTAAAAAAATTGCCACAACTTATTCTACAATTTTAGCGAAGTATTTAAAATCACAAAAAGTAAAAGCAGAAATACATGAAATTAGTGGTTCTGTAGAAATTGCACCAAGTATTGGTTTAGCCGATGCTATATGCGACTTGGTAAGTTCTGGTAGTACTTTGTTTACGAACGGATTAAAAGAAGTGGAAGTTATTTTAAAATCGGAAGCTGTTTTAGTGGCCAATAAAAAATTAGGTACAGCACAACAAAGTATTTTAAATAAATTATTATTTAGAATGAATGCCGTTAGAAAAGCAAAGAACACAAAGTACATTTTATTAAACGCGCCTAATAATAAGCTTGAAACTATTTGTAAAATTTTGCCTGGCGTAAAAAGTCCAACTATATTGCCATTGGTCAACAAAGATTGGAGTTCGGTACACTCTGTTGTTGAAGAAAATCAGTTTTGGGATATTATAGAAAAATTAAAAGCCGAAGGCGCGCAAGGTATTTTGGTAGTACCTATTGAAAAAATGATCGTGTAACCATCATCATTATAGAGATTGAACTACGAAATATTATTTAGAAACAACAGAATATAAAACATGGAACTAATTAAATATCCAATTAAAGAAACTTGGAAAGACACTCTGAAACGTCCTTCCATAGATACCACATCTTTAGAAGCTACTGTTCAAGCCGTCCTGTCAGACATTAAAGCAAATGGACAAACAGCAGTAAAAAAATACACCTTACAATTTGATAAAATAGAAATAGAAAATGTATTAGTGTCAGAAACAGAATTTAATGAGGCTGAAAAATTAGTTTCTAACGATTTAAAAAATGCAATTCACTTAGCAAAAAATAACATTGAAATATTTCACCAAGCACAAAAAGAAGAAATTAAAATAATTGAAACCATGCCCGGCGTAACCTGTTGGCGCAAATCAATTGCCATACAAAAAGTGGGCTTATATATTCCCGGTGGCACTGCGCCATTGTTTTCAACTATATTAATGTTGGGTATTCCTGCCAAACTAGCTGGTTGTGAGCAAATTATTTTATGTACACCACCTAATGTAAACGGAACTATTCATCCTGCAATTTTATATACTGCTAAATTATTAGGTATTACCAACGTGTATAAAGTTGGTGGGGTGCAAGCCATTGGCGCTATGGCTTATGGTACAGAAATTATTCCACAAGTTTATAAAATTTTTGGTCCTGGTAATCAGTATGTAACTTGCGCTAAACAGTTAGTAAATATTCAAGGTACTGCAATTGATATGCCTGCAGGTCCGTCAGAGGTAGCAATATTCGCAGATGAAACATGCGTACCGGAATTTGTAGCAGCTGATTTATTATCGCAAGCGGAACATGGTTTAGATTCGCACGTAATTTTAGTATCAACCAATGAAGGTGTGATAAAAAATGTTGAAACAGAATTAGAAAAGCAATTAGCTGTTTTACCGCGAAAAGAATTTGCTACTAAAGCGCTTAATAATAGCAAAGCAATCTTAGTAAAAACTCATGAAGAAGCCATAGATTTATTAAATGAATATGCCCCCGAACATTTAATTATAGCTTGTAAAAATGATGAAGAATTATCTGAAAAAATTATTAATGCAGGCTCAGTGTTTTTAGGAAATTATTCGTGCGAAAGCGCTGGCGACTACGCTTCGGGCACTAACCATACCTTACCAACCAATGGTTATGCCAAAGCATACAGCGGGGTAAGTGTAGATAGTTTTGTTAAAAAAATTACTTATCAAAAATTAACTAAACAAGGAATTAAAAATATTGGTGAGGCAATAGAATTAATGGCAGAGGCTGAAGGACTGCAAGCTCACAAAAACGCAGTAACAGTTCGTTTAAATAGCAAATTATAAAATATGTTTAATTTAAATACTATAACTCGAGAAAATATTAAATCGTTACAATCTTATAAAGTTTGGCGCGATGATTATTTAGATAATAGCGAAGCTATTTTTTTAGATAATTGCGAAAATAATTTTGGCTCTCCGCTTGGCTCAGGTTATGAGCGTTATCCTTCATCATCGCAATTAAAAGTAAAAGAGGCCATTGCTAAGCATAAAAACGTAAATTCGACCCAAGTAATTTTAGGAAACGGAAGTGATGAATTAATTGATTTACTTATGCGTTGTTTTTGTGAACCAAAACACGATAATCTGTTAATTTGTGAACCAACTTTTGGAATGTTTAAAATATATGCACAATTAAATAATATAGAGGTTTTAAACGCGCCCTTAATAAAAAAAAACTTTTTATTTGATGAACAATTAATTTTAAGAACTACCAATTTAAAAACTAAACTAATTTTTATTTGTAGTCCCAATAATCCAACTGGAACAAGTATTACAATACACCAATTAAAAACAATAGCAGCTAATTTTGGTGGCATTTTGGTGGTTGACGAGGCTTACATCGATTTTTCTGAGAAAGAATCTGCGCTTACATTAATTAACAAATTAAAAAACATTGTTGTATTGCAAACCTTTTCAAAGGCATGGGGCTTAGCTGCTTTGCGTGTGGGTGTGGCATATGCAAACCCCTTAATAATTGAAATTTTAAATAAAGTACGCCCACCCTTCAATATAAATTCTAATTCGCAAAAATTAATTATTGAAGCAATACAAAAATCTGTGATAAAAGATACTTTAATAGCGAGTAATTTAAATCAAAAAAAGTATTTACTCCACGAATTAAAACAATTATCGTTTATAAAAAAAATTATAGAAAGTGATGCCAACTTTTTTTTAATAGAAGTAAATAATGCAACTAAAATGTGTGACTATTTATTGGAACACAATCTATTAATAAGCAATCGTAATGATTTGTTGAATTGTGAAAATCACATTCGAATTAGTTTTGGAACAGAAATAGAAAATAAAAAACTAATTACTTTATTAAAACAATATAACTAACATGCAAAAAATATTATTTATAGACCGTGACGGAACGCTTATTTGGGAACCACCAACCGATTTTCAAATTGATAGTTTTGAGAAATTAAAGTTTTTACCAAATGTTATTTTTTATCTTTCAAAAATTGTAAAGGAGCTAGATTACGAACTGGTAATGGTAACAAATCAAGATGGATTAGGAACAGCGTCTTTTCCCGAACATACATTTTGGCCCGTACATACTTTATTGATGGAGATTTTAAAAAATGAAGGTATAATTTTTAAATCGGTACACATTGATGTGTCGTTTAAACATGAAAATAATACTACCCGAAAACCAGCTGCAGGCATGTTGGTAGATTATACAAATGGCGGTTATGATTTGGTAAACTCATACGTTATTGGCGATAGACTTACCGATATTCAACTTGCAAAAAATTTAGGAAGTAAATCTATCTTTATTAAAGATCCTTATATTATTGAAGAAATAAATATTAATAAAACCAAGGTCGTTATTAATTGGGAAGAAATTTATAATTATTTAAAATTACCAGAAAGAATTGTTACGCATACACGTACAACTAAAGAAACAAATATTTCTGTAACTGTAAATTTAGATGGAAGCGGAAACTCTAAAATAAAAACCGGCCTTTCTTTTTTTGATCACATGTTAGAACAAATTTCTAAACATGGCAATATTGATTTAGAAATTAATGCCAAAGGCGATTTACATATAGATGAGCACCACTCAATTGAGGATACGGCCATTACATTGGGAGAAGCCTTTGCAAAAGCATTAGGAGACAAGCGGGGCATTGAACGTTACGGATTTTGTTTACCAATGGATGACTGTTTAGCGCAAGTAGCTTTAGATTTTGGCGGAAGAAATTGGATAGAATGGCAAGCGGATTTTAAGCGCGAAAAAATTGGAGATGTGCCAACAGAGATGTTTTACCATTTTTTTAAATCGTTTAGCGATGCTGCAAAATGTAATTTAAATATTAAAGTAGAAGGTATAAACGAACACCACAAAATAGAATCTATATTTAAAGCCTTTGCAAAAGCAATAAAAATGGCAATAAAACGTGATGCAAATAATATGAGTTTACCAAGTACTAAGGGAATTTTATAAACACGTTATTGCGAGGCGCGAAACAATCTCAAACTTAGAGTGAGATTACTTAGTCGTACCTCCTCGTAATGACGAATAAAGGACAAAATGAAAGTATCGATCATAAAATATAATGCAGGAAACATACAATCTGTTATATTCGCTTTAAATAGAATAGGAATTAATGCAACTGTTACAGATGATATTGCTATTTTAAAATCATCAGATAAAGTTATTTTTCCTGGCGTTGGTGAAGCAAGTTCGGCTATGAATTATTTACGCAAACGAAAGTTAGATGAAGTAATTATTAACTTAAAACAACCGGTATTAGGTATTTGTTTGGGAATGCAGCTTATGTGTAAACATTCGGAAGAAGGAAATACAATTTGCTTGGGAATTTTTGATACCGATGTGAAATTGTTTCAACCAAAACCAAACAGTGTTAAGGTTCCACAAATTGGCTGGAACACCATTTACAATTTAAAAACCGATTTGTACAAAAACATTAAAGAAAATGAATACATGTATTTTGTGCATAGCTATTATGTTGAATTAAGCGAACATACTATTGCTAATACGAATTACGGATTAGAATACAGTTCTTCACTTGAAAAAAATAATTTTTATGCAACACAGTTTCATCCCGAAAAATCGAGTGATGTAGGGCAAAAGATATTAAAAAATTTTATCGAGTTATAACTATGCAAATCATACCGGCAATAGATATCATCGATGGAAAATGCGTTCGCTTAACACAGGGCGATTACGCGAAGAAAACTATTTATAATGAAAATCCATTAGAAGTGGCTTTGCAGTTTGAAAACATTGGTATTACACGTTTACACTTGGTTGATTTAGACGGCGCTAAATTAGGCAAAGTGGTTAACTATAAAGTATTAGAAAAAATAGCCAGTAAAACAAAATTATCTATCGATTTTGGTGGTGGTATAAAAACAAACGAGGATATAGAAACCGTTTTTAATTACGGCGCTGATTTAGCTACTATCGGTAGTTTAGCAGTTAAGAATAAAGAATTGTTTTTTAGTTGGATTAAGAAATATGGAACAGAAAACATATTTTTAGGTGCAGATGTAAAAGAAGAAAAAATTGCAATTAGCGGTTGGTTAGAAACTACAACTATTTCAATTTATGATTTTATAGAAGAAAATTTAAAAGAAGGAATTCAAAATATATTTTGTACAGATATTAGTAAAGACGGCTTGTTACAAGGTCCTTCTTTTTTTTTATACGAAAATATTCTCGAAAGGTTTCCTTTACTAAAATTAGTAGCAAGTGGTGGTGTTTCACAAATGAACGATTTAATAGAACTAAAAAAAATGGGTTGCTCGGGAGTAATTATAGGTAAAGCGATTTATGAAGAACGAATAACTATAAGCGAATTAAAACAATTTATAAATGATAACAAAGAGAATCATTCCCTGTCTTGATATCAAAGACGGTCGTACCGTAAAAGGTATTAACTTTGAAAACATTAAAGATGCCGGAGATCCTGTGGAGCTAGCGATTGAGTATGCCAAACAAGGCGCAGACGAGTTAGTGTTTTTAGATATTACTGCAACCTACGAAAAACGAAAAACATTATCGGAACTGGTAACACGTATTGCAAAACACATTAATATTCCGTTTACGGTGGGTGGTGGTATTAGCTCTGTTGAAGATGTTTCTGTATTATTAAATGCAGGTGCTGATAAAATATCTGTCAATACATCGGCTGTAAAAAATCCGCAATTAATAAAAGATTTAGCCAATCAATTTGGTAGTCAGTGTGTAGTTTTGGCTATTGATACAAAATTTGAAGATAATAAGTGGCACGTTTATTTAAATGGTGGTAGAGTAAAGACAGAATTAAAAACAATTGATTGGGCTAAGCAGGCTGTTGCATTAGGCGCAGGAGAAATATTACTAACATCAATGAACAACGATGGCACTAAAAATGGATTTGCAATTGATATTACCAATCAAATTTCAGAATGTGTAAATGTACCCATAATTGCTAGCGGCGGTGCAGGAACACTACAACACTTTAAAGATGTATTTTTAAATGGAAAAGCCGATGCTGCCCTAGCGGCAAGTGTTTTTCATTATAAAGAAATAACAATACCCGAATTAAAAATATACTTGAAAAAAAATAATATCGAAATTAGAATTTAATCATTCGTCATTACAAGCAGGCACAACGAAGTAATCTCAAAAATTACTAAATAGGAAATTGCTTCTCACGCAAAAAAAGTGTGATCGCAGTGACGAGAACAAAAAAACAAACTATGAAACCAAACTTTACAAAATCACCCGACGGATTAATTCCTGCAATTATACAAGATACTATTACAAATGTAGTTTTAATGCTGGGCTACATGAATGAAGAAGCCTATGAAAAAACACAACAGGAAAAACGTGTTACTTTTTTCTCCCGCTCAAAAAACAGATTATGGACAAAAGGCGAAGAAAGTGGAAATTTTTTAACTGTAAATAATTTATTAATAGATTGCGATAACGATACTATTCTTGTAAAAGCAAGTCCAACGGGTTCAACTTGCCACACAGGTGCTGATACTTGTTTTAATGAAGAAAATATATCTGCGAACTTTTTAAACGAATTGGAAACCATTATTAGAGACAGAAAAAATAATCCTTTAGATAAATCATATACATCTTCTTTATTTACAAAGGGCATAAATAAAATAGCACAAAAAGTGGGCGAAGAAGCTGTAGAGTTAGTTATTGAAGCAAAAGATAATAATGATGATTTATTTAAAGGAGAAGCTGCGGATTTATTATTCCATTACCTAATTTTATTGCAAGCTAAAAATTTTACATTGTATGATATTATTGCTGTTTTAAAAAACAGAAACTAAAAAATTTTAATCAATTGTTCCTGCAGCAATTGTATTATTTGTATTTTCATTTAATAAAATAAACGAGCCAAAATTTCTATTATCTACATAACTATCAAAACTAATAGGTTCGGCAGTTTTTATTATTACTTTGCAAATATCATTTAGCTTCATTGTTCCGTCGCTAGCTATAGGGTTAAACGAATGAATATCGATTTTACTTATTACTTCTTTTACCACAGCCTTAGTTCTAAAAGAGTTTTGTTGTAGAAGTATTTTTTGTCCGGTAATATATGATGCATTATCCATCCAACAAATTGTAGCCGTTATTTCTTTTTCAGTTCTTGGTAAATGTTCAGCGGGCACAATAGAATTTCCTCTACTAATATCTACATCATCTTTTAAATGAAACACTACGGGTGTATTAGTTTCTGCTACTTCTACTTCTTGTAAATTAACTTCTATTTTATCAATTGTAGTTTCTATACCACTTGGTAATACTTTTACTTTTTGTCCTTTTTTATAGGAGCCACTTACAACTCGCCCTGCAAAGCCACGGTAATCATGCAATTCCTTGGTTTGAGGTCGGATAACATATTGTACTTGAAAACGAGAGATATTTGTATTTTGTAATTCCGCAATTTCAACTGTTTCTAAAAAATCTAACAACGGTTTACCTTTATACCAAGTCATTTTATCAGATGTAGATACAACATTATCACCAGCCAAAGCACTTGCAGGTATAAACGAAATATCTTTTAAAGTTAATTGTTTTGAAAATGTTAAGTAATCAGCTACTATGTAATTATATTTTTCTTCTGAATAATTTACCAAATCCATTTTATTAATACATACTAAAACGTTTGGAATACCAAGTATTGCACATATAATTGTATGTCGTTTAGTTTGGTCAGTAATACCATTACGAGCATCTACTAAAATAATTGCCAACTGGGCGTTTGATGCACCCGTAAACATATTGCGTGTGTACTGAATATGCCCGGGTGTATCGGCAATAATAAATTTTCGTTTATTGGTACTAAAATATTTATAGGCCACATCAATGGTAATACCTTGTTCGCGCTCTGCCCTTAAACCATCGGTTAATAACGCTAAGTCAATATCCGTATTGGCTCCTGTTGTTTTACTTTGGCGAGTTAATGTTTCAATTATATCGGTTGATATAGAGTTGCTGTCGTATAACAAACGCCCAATTAGCGTACTTTTGCCGTCATCTACGTTTCCTGCTGTAAAAAATCTTAATAAATCCACTTTACTTAATTTTAAGTTTTTAATTTTTAGTTTGTAATAAAGTACTTAATAGTTGTTTTAATATTAAAAACTAAGCACTAAAAATTTTATTAAAAGTATCCTCCTTTTTTTCTGTCTTCCATGGCGGCTTCGCTTACTCTATCATCCATTCGGGTTGCGCCTCGTTCACTAATTTTTGCATCTTTTAATTCGGCAATAATATCATCTACGGTGTGCGCTTCACTTTCAACAGCTGCTGTACACGTCATATCGCCAACTGTACGGTAGCGCACATTTTTTGTAACTATAACGTCTTGCGGCTCTAATTGCACAAACTCATTTGTATTCATTAATTGCCCGTTTTCGGTTAAAATACATTCGCGCTTGTGCGTAAAATAAATTGATGGTAGTTCAATTTTTTCACGTTTAATATAATTCCACACGTCTAATTCTGTCCAATTACTTATAGGAAATACACGCACATTTTCTCCTTTATTTATTTTACCATTGTAAATATTCCACAATTCAGGACGTTGCATTTTTGGATCCCATTGTCCAAATTCATCTCTTACCGAAAATATACGTTCTTTTGCTCTTGCTTTTTCTTCGTCTCTGCGAGCACCACCAATACAGGCGTCGAATTCAAATTCTTCTATTACATCTAATAACGTATATGTTTGCAAACCATTACGACTCGCAAATTTTCCTTTACCGTCTTGTAATTTTTTTTGCTTTATGGTATCAGCTACATAACGCACAATTAATTTTTCATCAATTTGTTTCGCCAAATTATCGCGATAACTAATTGCTTCTTCAAAGTTATGCCCGGTATCAACATGCACTAAAGGAAAAGGAAATTTTCCCGGACGGAACGCCTTTAAAGCCAAATGCACTAAGCAAATACTATCTTTACCACCACTAAATAATAAGGCCGGTCTATCAAACTGCCCCGCTACTTCGCGCAAAATGTAAATGGCTTCCGATTCTAATTCATCTAAATAATTTTTGTTACTCATATTTTTATTTTTCGTCACATCGAGTAGAAAATTCTGGCTCTTTGAATTATCGTATCAAGATGTTGTTATTATTTGCCTTCAGTTCTTCTAAATACAATTATGCCAGAGGCAGGCAAAATTACTCGAAGTGACACATCTTCTTTTAACTACTATGCAAACCACATTCTTTTTTAATATTATCTTCCCACCACCAACGACCTGCTCTAAAATCTTCTCCTTCTTTTATTGCTCTGGTGCATGGCGCACAGCCTATACTTACAAAACCTTTATCGTGTAAATTATTATATGGAATATTATGTATCTTAATATAATTTTTTACTTCGTCTAAAGTCCAATTTAAAATAGGATGAAATTTTATTATTTGATTTACCTCGTCCCATTCCGCGCTCGGCATATTTTCTCGGTTGCCAGATTGTTCTGTTCTGATGCCGGTAATCCAGATTGTTTTATTTTTTAAAGCGCGTTTTAAAGGTTCTACTTTTCTAATGTAACAACATTCTTTCCTGTTTTCAATACTTTGGTAAAAACTAACAGGTCCTTTTTTAGTTACTAAATTTTCAACCAATTCAGTTTGTGGATACATTACTTTTATTGGTGTTTTGTAACGTTGCAAGGTGCTATTTAAAACAGAATAAGTTTCGTTAAACAAACGACCCGTGTCTAACGTAAACACATCAATATTTAATTGGTTAGTAAAAATAATATGAGAAACTACCTGATCTTCGTAACCCAAACTGGTGCTAAACACAACGTATTCTTTTTCTAATTCAGAAATAATTTTTAAACTACTTTCAGAATCTAAATTTTTTATTAATTCTAATATGTTTTTTATTTTTTCCATTTAAAAAATTAAAATGTATTTACACCATTTACGGTTGTATACTTCATAGTATATTTTACACCCGGATTAATGTATTTATAAGCACTATGGCTCATTAATGCGGCTTCGTGAAAACCACATAAAATTAATTTTAATTTATTTTTATAGGTATTAATATCTCCTATGGCATATATGCCGGCAATGTTCGTGCTGTAATCGTCAGTATTAACTTCAATGGCATTTTTATCAATGTTTAAATTCCATTTTTCAATAGGGCCTAATTTTGGACTTAAGCCGAATAATGGGATTAAGTTATCGGCATCAATTATTTGTTCGGCATTGGTTTTGATATCTTTTACAAGTACGTTTTGCAAAATGTCATTACCACTTACTTTTAATAAATTAGTATTTAATAATAAATTAATTTTTTCGTTTTTTACTAAATCAAAAACTTTACTTACGCTGTCTGGTGCGCCTCTAAAGGTTTCGCTACGATGAATAAGTGTAACTTTTTTTGCAACATTGGCTAAAAAAATTGTCCAATCTAAAGCACTATCACCACCACCAGCAATTACTATATTTTTATTGCGATAGGTTTCGGGATCTAGCACCATATAACTAACTCCCTTTCCATTTTCAAACGTTGTAAGCCCTTCCACTTCGGGTTTACGCGGTTCAAAACAGCCTAACCCTCCTGCAATTACAATCACCTTGCAACTAATTTTAGTTCCCATATTGGTAGTTAACATAAAATTAGCTTCGTCTATTTTTTCTAAAACTTCAATGCGTTCGCCTAAAGTGTAAGAAGGATTAAAAGGTTCTGCTTGTTTTACTAAATTATCAACCAATTCTTGGGCCAAAATTGTTGGAAAACCCGGAATATCGTAAATTGGTTTTTTTGGATAAATTTCGGAAAGTTGCCCACCAACTTGCGGTAAATAATCAATTAAATGGCAGCGCATTTTTAAAAGTCCTGCTTCAAAAATTGCAAATAGTGCTACTGGTCCTGCGCCTACAATGGCTATATCTGTTGTTATCATATTTTAATTATGTAAAGTTCGTAAAGTTTTTACAAAGAATACAGTTAAGATTTGTTTTTTATTAGAAAATTAACCGTTTTAAACTTAATATTATTACTACAATTCCTACAAGTAACATAATGCTTTTAGTTGGGATTTTATTGGCAATGTATGCCGCAATTGGAGCGGCAATTACGCCACCAATAATCAAACCTGCAATAATATACCAATGCGTTAAACCAATAATAGTTACAAATGTTAAAGAACTAGATAGAGCAATAAAAAATTCGGCTAGATTAACAGAACCGATAGTGTATCGTGGATTGCGACCACGGGCAATTAAAGTTGAAGAAACAATTGGTCCCCAACCTCCGCCACCTACCGAATCTAAAAAACCTCCTACTAATGCTAACGGGAAAATTCGTTTAATTTTTTTGCGTATATTATCTTTTTTTAATGCTTTAAAAATAATAATAACACCTAAAATTAATGTGTAGCCCGAAACTATAGGTTTAATAATATAATTGTACTGTTCAAACGATGACAAAATATACGCCCCTAAAATAGCTCCAATAACGCCTGGAATTAATAAACTTTTAAATAATTTAGTGTTTACGTTTCCAAATTTTAAATGCATTAAGCCAGATACTCCGCTAGTAAATACTTCTGAAGCATGAACGCTTGCACTTGATGCGGCTGGTGTAATTCCAAAAGATAATAAAAAGGTTGTAGCGGTAACTCCATAAGCCATGCCTAAAGCACCATCAATCATTTGTGCCGTAAAGCCCGCTAAAATGTATATAAAAATAGACGAATCAATACTTTGTACAAATTTATGTGTATGTAAATATATGTAGTTGGGCGGAAAAAAATAATTTATTAGATACCCTAATATTAATAACAAAGGTATAGATAAGCTGTAAGCCCAAATACGTTTTTTACTTATTATAGTAGTTTTTAATTTTTTAGGATTAGCAATTAAAACAGATGTAATTGCGTTTAACTGTTTCACTTTATCTGTAAAGTCTCCCGCTAAATATCCTCGTACTTTTGTTAAATTAACTAATAATTCATTAATCTCATTTGGAAACGATTCTTCAAACGTCTCTTTTATTCGTTTGGCAATTGTGGGCGATTTACCATTAGTAGATATAGCTATTTTTAAATCACCTTTACGAACGATGGAGCCTAAATAAAAATCGCAATGTTCGGGTGTATCAGCAACGTTAGCTAAAATATTTCTATGCTTTGCTTCTATTTTAATTTCAATACTTTTTTGTTTATCATTAATAGCAACTATTAAAAACTCTATATTATCTAAATCAGGGTTTATAAACTCTCGTTGTTTAACAACTACTTGCGGATAAAGTTTTAAAAAATCATAAATTTCGTTACTAATTTCTTGAGCAATAATTGTTAAATTGGTTTTTGGGCTATTTACTAAAACGGCCGAAATCTTTTCTAACCCAACTTTGCCGCCACCAACAATTAGTACACGAAAGTTTTCGAGTTTTAAAAAAACAGGGAACAAATTATTTTGTGAATATGTTGTAGTTTTTTGCAATCTATTTATTTACTTTTGTTAATACGTAACCTATGCCCCCTGTAAGCTCCCAACTATTTTTAGCTGCCAAATAATAACATGGAAATGACATTACAAATCGTTTGTTGTTTAAAAAGTATAACTGTAGACCAACCCCTAAAATAGGAACAACAATTGGATGAGATTCGTCTTGTTCAAATTTTAAAGAAGGAAACATACCTAGACTAAAAGATACTTTTTTAAAGTTAAATTTTATTGATGGTCCACCCATATTATACCACAACGCTTTTCCATTAGTGGTAATGGCTAGCTGCCCCTCAATGTTAAATAAAGGTACAGCTTTCGTTTCTGTTTGTGCTTTACTCACATGAACAAATAAAATAATTAATATATATTTAATTAGATGTCTCATTTGCCTTTCCGGTAAATTTTAAATCGTAAGTAAGACTGAAATAATACAAGGCTCCAATAGTTGGCCCAGCCGCATATTGATAGTAACGTGTATTTAACACATTAGTTCCACCTACTTTAATAGAGGTATTAATTTTTGGTAATTTGTAAGATATTTGCGCATCAAACGTATTAAACGACGGAACATTGCCAGTTGCTAAAGGGCTTTCCCATTTGTAGTTTTCTTGCCATTTCCATATAATGTTAAATCCAAAGTTTTCAAATAGTTCTCTGTTTCCAAACTGAATATTAGTAGACCATTTTGCAGTGTTGAATCCGGTGATAAAAATATCATTTTGGGTTTGTGATTGTAAATCATTGTAGTTTATATTACCAGAAATAGAATAGGTTTCGTAAAAATTATAACTCAACCGAATTGCGCCACCATAGCTAAAATAGGTGTTTCTAGCGTTTGTAAAAACACGATATCTGGTATTACGTGATTTAGTATAAGCATCATAAGCTGAACTATCAGTTCCAACAGCACCAGTATTTGGCACAGCAACTTCAACCTGTCCTAAAAAGCCTTTTTCAATATTATAATAGGCATCAATATCTACTACTAATTTGTTATTAAACAAAACAGATTTGTAACCAAAATCTATGGCTTGTATATGTTCTGGTTTTAACGTTTGTAAATTTGCCACTTCTAACAAATTTTTATTTTTTAGTATCGCATTGTTTTTAGTTAAACCCGCAGCAATATCCACATTTACAGCACTCGAAAAGTTATCGATAGATGTTTTTGTATAAGAGTTTTCTAAATATCCTAATCCATCATTTATTTTTTCTAACCCGCCAACGCGACGAACACCACCATTATTTACATAAGACAAAGCTTCGAATAAGGCGGGAAAACGGTATCCATCTTGATACGATAACCGTACATTATGATTTTTTAAGAAGGTATATACACCTGCTACACGTGGGTTAAATTTTCCTTCAAAATCAAAGTTTTTATCGTATCGTAATGACCCTACTAATTTTAAATTATTATTTAATAATTTTTTTGTTACTTGTACAAAACCTCCTATTTTAGTATAATATACATTGTTACCCCCTGCGGTATTTCTTTCGTCAATTGGTTTACTAAAATCTACAAAATTATTTCCATCAGGTTTAACTTCATTTAAACGTCCATCTGCGCCAACTAACACATCAACAATTTTAGAAGTGTATTTACTTACATCATATTGTACATCTGTATGATACAATTTACTTTTTTGCAAAAGCGCTGCTCCTCCCGTTAATGGCGCATCTTTAATTAATGAGGCATGATCCCAATTATTAATTGCAATAATGGTGTTTTTTGCTTCGCTAAACTCTGCACTTCCGGGCACATATCTTCCTAAATCAGCTTTTTCTCTAGCCAGTTGTTGTGCTGTTACCAAATCAATGCCTAAACTTATAGCATTTTGAAGTTCCGTTTTATAATCATTACCCCAAGTTTTATTATCTTTAAAAGTTAAATCTAAATTATCAGATAAAGGCTTTAAGTTATAGGATTTACCAGTATTTTCAATAGATGTGTAAGCCCTAAACGTTAATGCTTGTCCTTTTAATTCCACTGAATGGTTTTGTAATGTGGCTCCACTTAACTGAATTTTATTCCCTCTTTGAAACACACCATCCATTTGCCCGTATCGGTATTTGTAACTCAACTCAAATTTGTCGCTAATTTTATAATGAAAAGACCCATCCAATTTCATGTTTTTCACTTCGGGATTAACTAAATCTTTTTCATTAAATCCTGTTCGGCGAACATTAAACGTTTGTGTTTTACCTAAATACGTAATAGCTACAGGCACATTATTATTATTCTCATTTCCATAATTGTTCCACCCATCGTAAGCTGGATTAGTAACACTTCCGCTTCCAAACTCAGAAAACTTAGGATTTGATGACGTTAAATCGTATTGATTTTGATCGGTTGTGTTAGACGACACCCAATCTAATCCTTGAAAATAAGAAACATTTAATTTATATGCGAATTGACTTTTGTAGCCAAAAGAATTGGCAATTCTAAAAGCAGTTTCTGACATGCCACTAACACCGTGATCTATATTATCAACATGATTAAAGCCGGTGCGTTGATACACACTTACTCCTTTAAATAAAAAAGGGCTCTTTGTAAATGAATTACATAATCCATTTATGGAGTTAACGCCATATAAAGCAGAAGATGAGCCCGGAATAATTTCTACACTTCTAATATCTAATTCGTTAGGGCCAATTGTATTGCCTAATACCATTCCTAAAGTCGGTGATTGAATATCAATGCCATCAACTAACTGAGTGAAACGAAAATTATTCGGAGAATTAAACCCTCTGGTATTTGGCACTTTAAAAGTTAAGCTGCCTGTTGTCATTTGCACACCTTTAACATTTTCTAATGCATCAAAAAAAGTAGGCGCAGGGGTTTCGCGTATAGTTATAATATCTAATTTATCAATAGCTACAGAAGATTTTAAAATACTTTCTTCTGTTTTAGAAGCTGATACTACGACTTCGTTAATTAATAATACACTAGGATTTAAGTGTAAATTGATAGATGATTTTTCGTTATCAACTAAAAATTCCTGATTTTCATAGCCTATAATACTTACTAAAATAGTAAATGGAAATTTTAAAGCCGTTTTTAAAACAAACTTTCCATCAGGGTTTGTAGTTGTAACTACGTTACTGCCTTTAATTTGAACGATAGCGCCTACAAGAGCACCATTGGTTTTTTTATCGTTAATTTCTCCAGTAATTTGCAACAAATTATTTTGAGAAAAAATTGTAAATGAAAATAAGAGTATAATTACGCTTAATGTTGTTTTCATAAATTATTTTATAGCATGCTTTAATGTTTAATTGTTTGAATTATTTGTGACATTCTTAACAAAAAGAATAATCAATTATACGTACGCAAAACCGTTCAAAATAAATTAAAATAAATATTTTATACTTTATAAGCATTTAATTTAAAGAATAATTTACAGTATTAGTTAGTAACGCGTAATATTTATGAAACTTAACTACCTCGCCAACTACAATAATAGCCGGCGATTGTATGTTTTGTTCTTCAACTTCATTTACAATAGTTTCAATTGTGCCAAGCGCAACGTTTTCGTTTGGTAAACTACCATTTTGTATAATTGCAATTTTTGTGTTTGATTTATTTTGAAGTTTATACAGTTCAGTTATTTGTTTTAGTTTTGATAAACCCATTAAAATTACAACAGTGGCGTTGCTTTTGGCGGCATCTAGTATATCTGCACTTAATTTACCATTTTGTGTAGTGGCAGTAATTACCCAAAAACTTTCGGCAATGCCGCGGTGCGTAACAGGTATACCGCTTAAGCCCGCAACAGCTATTGAGCTTGAAATACCAGGAACAATTGCGGTAGCAATATTAAACGCTTGCGCGTATTCAATTTCTTCGCTACCACGCCCAAACACAAAAGGGTCACCACCTTTTAAACGTACCACACGCCCATGTGTAAAAGCATAATCTACAATTAAATTATTTATTTGTTGTTGGGTATAGGTATGTTTATTTTTTCGTTTGCCTACATAAATTTTTAAAGTATCTAAAGGCGCGTGCTTTAAAATTTCGGGGTTAACTAAGGCATCGTATAAAAGTACATCCGCCTCGCTAATAGCATTAATGGCTTTTAGTGTTAATAATTCGGGATCACCCGGACCAGCTCCTACTACAGTTAATTTAGGATATATTTCTTTTTTCATTTTTTAGTTATTGGTTTGATTTGATATATCCTTCGACTTCGCTTAGGATGACGGGGTGTTATTTTATTTGTAATATTTCTTTTTGGCGGAAGTTTTTTACCGCTTCAACAAAACTAGTTGCTTGTTTAAAATACGTTTGAGCAAATTGTTCTGTAGGTTCGTTTTTATTTATTTGTAAAATCAAATCTTTAAACGAGGTGCTTAAAATAATATATTGTGTATCAACAAAAGTTTTATCAAAATCGTTAATTAAAGTATGGTGTGTGTTTACATGTACGCTTGCATTTAACAATAAGCCTTTTGCCGCATGAATAAAGGCGGCGTAACTGTAATAAATACTGTCGCCATATTGATTATTATCAAACGCTTCGGCACTAAAAGCTAATTTTTCTTCTGCTTCGTAAAACAATGTTTGTACTAAATCAATAATAACGCCTGCACATTCCCCTACACCAATTGTGGTTTCAAATTTTTCATCCGAACCCCAATCGTAAAATTCATTTTGTGTTAAGTTTGAATTATCGCCAATTGGTTTTAGTAATTGATAAAAATAATCTTTACCTTTTTTATCGTAATAGGTATTAAAATATTCTCCCTCAACTGCATTATTTTCAAAATCGTTAAATAATTTTCGTAACACGTCTGGCACGCGTTTACTGGCTACTTTAATTATCTTATCAGAAATTCGGCCTTTGCCATTTCCTGTAGTACCACCACCTAATAATACTTGCAGGGCTGGCACTACTATCGTGCCTACTTTAAAAGAACTACCATGAAACCCAATTTGCGCTAAGCTATGTTGACCGCAGGCATTCATACAGCCACTAATTTTTATTTTAATATCATGATTATAAATTAAATCGGGAAATTCGGTATAAATTACTTTTTCTAATTCAACCGAAATATTGGTACTATTTGAAATGGCTAAATTACACGTATCTGTGCCCGGGCAAGCTGTAATATCGCCAACAGAATTAAAGCCGGGTGTTGCTAAATTTATTTTTTTTAGTTCGTAAAATAAAAACGGTAGTTCTTCTTCAACAACATATTTTAATAATAAGCCTTGATTAATAGTTATTCTAAAGTCGTTAGCATAGGCGTATAAATTTACTATTTTAGCTAACTCTCTGGCAATATTAGAAGATATATTTCCTAATTGTATTTTTATAAAAACACCAAAATAACCCTCTTGTTTTTGTATAAATGTATTTGTAGTTAACCAATCAGCATATTCTTTTTCATCTACTTGCGGTTTAGGTATGTTAATTTTAAATTTTGTTGGTAATTTAATTTCAGTAGTGTTTTCATCAATTTGATATGCTTTGTTTAAAATTGCTTTTTCTTCTTCTATTGTTAATTTTATAAATTCTTCAATTCCAATTTTATGTATTAAATATTTAATCCGAGCCTTGTGTCGGCTAACGCGTTCACCATATCTATCAAACACACGAATGGCAGCTTCAATAAAAGGAATTAATTTATTTACGGGCAAAAATTCAAATGCGGTTTGTGCTAAAAATGGCTGCGCGCCCAAGCCTCCGCCAATTAATACTTTAAAGCCTTTTTGATTATTTTCTATTTTTGGAATAAAACCAAAATCGTGTATATACGTAAAAGCAGTATCGTTATCGTTATTAGAAAATGCTATTTTTATTTTACGACCTAATTCTTGTCCAAATGGTTTGCGTAAAAAATACATAAACATAGCTTGTGCGTATGGCGATACATCAAACAATTCGTTTGCATCAATACCTGCTTCAGGCGAAGCCGTAATATTACGCACGGTATTGCCACAGGCTTCGCGTAGGGTAATATCATCTTGCTCTAACTTAGCCCAAAGCTCTGGTGTTTTATCTAAACTTACATGATGAATTTGAATATCTTGTCGCGTGGTTAAATGTAAATTACCGTTAGAATATTCATCACTAATATCGGCAATGCGCACTAGTTGTTTGGTGGTAAGTTTTCCAAAGGGTAGTTTAATACGAATCATTTGTACACCTTGTTGGCGCTGTCCATACACCCCTCGCGCTAAACGCAGGCTACGAAATTTTTCGTCGGGAATTTTACCTTCGCGAAATGCTTTTATTTTTATATCTAAATCAATAATATCTTTTTCGACTAAGGCTTTTGTTGAGTGATTTACTAATTCTAATTCCGTTCTAAAACTTTGCATTATATTTATCTTTTGTACTGTTGTTTAAATTAAAAAACCCTTCCTAAAATTTTATTTTGCGGAAGGGCTATATTTTTTTGATTAAAAAATTATCCACAAAATTTGAGGTAGATATTGCAGCACATGTGCATTGATAGAACTATAAATTTTTTACTTTTCATTTTGAGGCACAAATGTAAAGCAATTTAATGATAGAAAACAGAATAAATCTAATCTCCTATAGATTTAGTAGTATATTTATGCTTGAACAACAGAATAAATGATAGTTTGTTTTATTTTTTAAGATGATTTTCTTGTTTTAGAACATCTAATAAACTAGTTTTAGATAATATTTTAACGCTGGCAACGCGTACCTGCAAAAAGGTATTTTTTAAACCGCAGGTAGTTTCGTCTTCGCATTCATCGCAAGGAGCATAAAAATTTATACTTACACAGGGAGCTAAAGCAATGGGTCCACCCGTTGAACGAATAATTGTACTTAACATGATATCTTTTGGGTGTTTCATTAAACTATAACCACCTTTTAAGCCCATTTTACTGCTAACGATGCCCTGGTTTTTTAGCTCCAATAAAATAGTTTCTAAAAATTTTCGTGGGATATTTTCTGTTTCAGCAATTGTTGATATGCTAAGTAATTGTTTTTGTTTATACACTTTTGTTAAAGCTACTAATGCTTTTATGGCATATTTTGTTTTTTTTGATAACATTACATGTATAAACTACATTATAAAAATACAATAAATTATTTATAGCAAATTAAATTATTAAAACCATACGTGTTTAGAGCCCGTTTTATTGTTTTTGTAGCCTAAAAGGTTTAAAATATGTTTAAATAATAATCTGTAGAGTTTTCGTATTTTTAAACTTTATAAATTGAAACATATACTAAAATATATTCTAATCTTTTTTTGCGTTACTTCTATCGCTCAAACACCCTCATTTAATTTTCAAAAACTTGGTAGCGAAGATGGATTAAACAATACCAATATTTTTAATATTGAGCAGCACCAAAATGGGTTAATGTATTTTACCACACAAAATGGTATTTATTTTTACGATGGTTATAATTTTAATAAACTAACCATTGATAGCTTAAAAAGCAATGCTTTATTAACGGTGTCGTTAAAAAACACTTACGAGTTGTTGCTTTCTATTCGTGATGAAGGAATTGCTAACTATAATTTAAAGTCAAAAAAGTATGAATTTCTTTCAAAACTAAAAATTAAAAACAATGCCGATAATTTTGTTATTACTGAAAAGTTTGCCTATTTACTTACATCGGGTATTAAATTAACAATTGTAAATTTAAGTACAGGCATAGTAACAACAGATAACTTTAAAAAAGCCGAAAAGCCAAACCGAGCATTTTGTATTTATAAGACAATTGACGGTAAAATTTTAGTTGGTAGAAGTGATGGGCTTTATGATGTAAGCGACGGCTCAAAAAAAAAATTAGATATTCTAAAAAATAACACTGTTCATTCTATAACGCAAAATTTTGATTCCTCTCTAATTATTGGTACGGCAACTAAAATTATTATTTTAAAAAACAATAAAATTTTAAACGAAATAATTCCAACATATAAATCAAAAACTACCACCTTTATGTTAGGTGGCGAAAAAAGTATTGATAAAATAATTGCCGATAATTATGGTAAAATTTGGTTTACTTCTTATCCCGACGAAAATTTATACCTTTACCAAAACAACACTGTTTACGATGTGTTTGAGGCATTAGATATTCCGCCAAGTTTAATAAACTGTATTTATAAAGATAAAAATGAAAACATTTGGATTGGCACTTTTAACGATGGCGTGTATTACATTCAAAATCCTTTTTTTAATTCTATTAACTTTTTATTTCAAAATAAAATATTAAATGTTAATCAAGCGTATTTAAAAAACAATTTATTGGTTACCGCAACTAACAATGGTTTATATGGTTTAAATATTAAAACCAATCAAACAAAAACATTATCAAGCCCCGATGCGTTTTTAATGGAACCGATTAATAATATTACCGAATTAAACGATGTTTTGTATTACAGCAAACGTAGCCAGTTTGATATGGCGCCTTCTATTTTTTCAGATTCTAAATTTGTATATAAATTTAAACCCATTATTGCTAAACAGTTTTTACCCATTAGCAATAACCAAAGTATAATTGCCGATTGGAATGCAAATATTTTATTATGCAATAGCGATGCTTCAAAAACACTCGAAAACTTAATTTCTTTTCCTGATTACCGTATTTCTATAAATGCCTTTTTAAAACAAAACGATTCGTTGTATATAGGCACAAGTAATGGCTTGTACATTTACGATTTTAAAAACAAAAACTATAAAAACATAGTTAAAGCCGAATTAAATTTTAAAATAAACGATATTGCCTTAATTAATAACAAACTTTACATTGCCCACGAAAGTGGAATTACAGAGGTTTATACAAATAAATTAATTACTAAGATTGGCAACCTAAATTTAAACAGTGTAAAAAAAATTAAGCAATATAAAAATCAAATTTGGTTAGCTACGTTAGACGGTGTGTTTGTGTGTAACGAAAAATTAGAGCCTATAAAAATACTAAATAAATCTACCGGTTTACTTTCTAACTCCATTAACGATATTGTTTTTAATGATGAGAAAGTTTGTTTTTGTACTGCCAGAGGAGTTGCCATTACTGATGTTGCAAACATTTTAAATTATAATTCTACTTTAAAATCGGTAAGCATAAATTACATAACGGTTGATGGGAAGCAAATTGACATTAAAAATAATTCGATTTTTTTAACAACAAATCAAAACGATGTTTCCATTTATTTTTACAGCCCGTTTTTTAATAAACCTAACAAACAACATTACCGTTACCGTCAAAATAAGGGCGATTGGAAAAATATAGATAACACCTCGTGTAATTTATTTTCATTAGCGAGCGGTAAAACCAATGTTGAAATTTGCACGTCGGTAGATAATATAACTTGGAGTGAAGCCACACTTGTTTCTATTGAAAAAGAAATTGGTGTAACCGAATCGCAGTGGTTGTATTGGGCATTTACCATTTTAGGCTTAGTGCTTATTATTGGCATAAGTTTTTTAGTAGTAAGGCGCGTAAAATATAAGGCTACCAAACGCCTGCAAGAAGAGCAACAAGTTCATCTTTTAAAACATCAAGCCATGAATGCGCTGTTAAGTCCGCATTTTATTTTTAATTCATTAACATCTATTCAAAATTATATCAATACAAATAACAGCTTACGTGCAAGTGAATATTTAGCTAAATTTTCGCGATTAATACGTATGATTATTGAAAAAGCTTCACAAAGCGAAATTACACTTAACGATGAATTAACAAGGCTTAAGTATTATCTCGAATTAGAAAAAGAACGCTTTAAAAATAAGTTTGATTATGTAATTACTGTGGATGACGCTATTGATAAAAACAGCGTATCCATTCCAAACATGATTATTCAACCGCATGTTGAAAACTGTATAATACATGGTATTTTACCAAAATTAAGCCACGGAACTTTAACAATATTGTTTAGAAAGAACAAACAAAATAAATTGATTATAACTGTTGAAGATGATGGTGTAGGTTTAATAAAAGCACGCGAGCATGCTAAAACTGGGCATAAATCGTTAGGGACAAGCACCATAAAAAATATTTTAGAAATTAACTCCAAACTAACGGGTAAAAAACAAGTGGTAACAATGATTGATAAATCTACCATCAATCCAAACACAACCGGTACACTAATTACAATAGAACTAGAGCAATAAAAAATTTAATTACATATTTATTTTTAATAGTAAGTGTAAATTTATTTTCGCAAAAAAATTTATTGCCTGATACTACCGGTTTTTGTATGGGCGATAGCGCACGTATTGAGCTTAAAGAGAAGTTTGATAAAAACGCTTTTATACAATGGCAAACGCCTTTTGGTATTATTGAAAATTCTAAAAAAATAACAAATATTAAATTAGGGGGTAAATATTATATTAAGGTCGTATCCTTAAAAAACACATATTTTGATAGCACTTTTGTAAAGGTATATGCTAAGCCAAAATTAAACTTACGCGATACTCTTTTATGCAAAGGCAAAGCATTTTATTTAGACCCTAAAGCCCAAGGATTAAAATATTTTTGGAACACCGGCGAGGTTACTCAAAAAATAAAAGTTGAAAATACCGGCGCTTACTGGGTTAAAGCCAGTAATGTAGGTTGTACAATTACAGCAAGCGTTACTGTAAAATTTTTACAAGGAGCCGTAACAAATTTTAATAACGAAACCCAATTTTGCTTAAGTGAACAAAATAAAGTATTAAGCATAAAACCAACGCCGGGTATAAAAATTTTGTGGAACACCGGTGCCACATCTTCTTCCATTACCGTTACAAAAGAGGGTGCTTATTGGGTTACTACCCAAAATAAAAACTGCGGTACACAAACCGATAGCGTTAAAGTAAAAATGAAAGCCTGCGATTGCGAAATGATAATACCAAATAGTTTTACTCCTAACGAAGATAATCGAAACGATTATTTTTTCCCTGTTTTGCAATGCGAATACAGTTATTTTGTTATGACAATTACCGATAAGTGGGGCAATACCGTTTTTAGCACCAACAACGTAAATGGTAAATGGGACGGGCGATTTAAAGGAAATTTATGCCCTGAAGATAATTATAAATACATAATAGAAAGCTGCGAAAAAGGTACTGATAAAAAATTACCGAGGTATGGAAACATTTCGTTGTTTAGGTAAAATTTATTAAATTAATTATATTTGGTAAAAAAGATGAGGCAAGTGGCCATAAGTTACTAATAATCTCAAAACGACTCAAACAAATAGATCCATACAGACAATGGCAAAATTTATAAATACAAGAAAGGCGGTTTCAGAAATTGAAAACCTTATCAAAAACGCAGGAGAAAGGCTAATTCTTGTTTCTCCCTATCTAAAGCTATCTAAAGACTTTAAAGAATTATTGACCTATCGAAATAGCAAAGACAAAATCACGACAGTTATCTTTGGAAAACAAGAATTAAATCCTGACGAGATGAAATTTTTGCAAGGCCTTCGCTTTGTAATTCTAAAGTACAACGAAGATTTACACGCTAAATGCTATGTGAACGATGACAAAATGGTTATTACATCATTAAATCTTTATGAGTTTTCAATGGCTAATAACAAAGAAATGGGTGTTTTAATTGATAAAAATGATCAAGCAGACGTGCAGCTGTTCGACGATGCGTTTAAAGAGGTTGACTACATAAATCAGACAAGTCAACGATTTGAATTAAACCCTCCAAAACAAAAACAGACATTTACTAAAAATAACGACAACAACCCCTATAGAAACTCCTCCTTTCCGACAGGTTTTTGCATAAGGACGGGAAATCCAATTGCATTTGATATGGACAAGCCCTTAAGTTATGAAGCGTTTCAAACATGGAATCAATTTGGTGACCCTAACTATCCAGAAAGATTTTGCCACTTCTCCGGAGAGCCATCAAACGGAGAAACAAGTGTCGGGAAACCTTTGGTATATAAAAAATGGCTAAAGAGCTATTGGTAACATAAATTTTGCTTCAGCTATCTGTGCCAATCTAAATGCTGGCGCTATAATAGGAAAAATAATATAGTGGGCAGAACGCACATCTCCAAACCGTTAGTCCACCACCACACAATCTAACCTCACTACCTTTATAAATCGTTTTTCGTAATACGGTGATTCTTTAAACGTTGAAATTTTTACGCCACCGTGTTTTGTGTTGGATGAGGAGTGTATAAATGTTATTTCCTCGCCCGGCATTGAAACAATAATGCCTACATGCCCTGGTTTTCGTATTTTGGCATTCGTTCCTGTAAACACAATAATATCACCCACTCGGGTAGAATCTAATAAAATTGTTTTTCCCGCTTTTTCGTAGTCCATAGATGCGCGTGGAACATTAACATTAAAACTTTTAAAAACGTAATACACAAAACCCGAACAATCAAAGCCTACCTGAGGGTTTATGCTGGCGTATTTATATTTTTTTCCAATAAACTTTTTTGCAAAACCCATTAATGTCTCGGCTTTAACTTTTATAATTTTATCCCTTTTTTGTGCATGGAAGCCGATACAACAAAACAAAAACAAAACAATTAATTTTGTTTTATTCATATTTACAATATACATTATATTCGTTAGTTTATTAATACTTATTTTCTCGTCTTTGCGAGGCTTTTCAGCCGTTGCAATGACGCTATTGAGTAACATTATTAACTACAATGTACGAAAAATAATTGTAATATCCAAATAGTAATAAATCTCGTATATGAAATATGAAGTGCCATTTAATTATTGTTTTTAATTTTTTAGTGTTTAATATATTTAGTCAAAAAATAAATAGTTTAGATACAACTGTAATTTCAAAACACGCAACAACCGAAACCGAAAACTATATTAAATTTAATTACGAAAACGATTTTTTTACAGCTACAGATAGGTATTACACGCAGGGTATTCAGTTAACCGTTATTCATCAAGCAATAAAATATTCTCCAATTAGCAAGACGTTAATACGGCTAAAAAACGCAACGTCAAATTATTATGGTATTACCTTAGAGCAAAATTGTTTTACGCCGCGAAGCATAAGGCATTTAGAGGGTATTTATTTTGAAGAACGGCCGTATACCGGAACGTTTTTTTTATCGCATCATTTAGCGTCATTAAACTATAAAAAACAAATGGCTTTAAAAACACAATTAGATATTGGCGGTATTGGCAAATGTGCCCGTTGCGAAGATGAGCAAAAAGCAATTCACCGTGGTTTAGTAAACATACAACCTTTGGGCTGGGAGTACCAATTAAAAAATGATATTTATTTTAATTATAAAATTGGTTTTGAAAAAGGCATTTTAAATTTAAAGTTTCTTCAATTGTTTGCGCAAACATCTTTACGCGCCGGAACAATATATGATGACGTTTCATGTGGATTAAATTTAAGAATAGGTTTATTTAGCAATTATTTTAAAAATTTAGGTCTCGAAAAAAATTACTCTACTTCTAATTCTTCAAAATACAGAGCTTTTTTTGTTGTTAAATCAAACGCAAAGGCAGTTGCTTATAATGCCACATTACAAGGAGGTGCATTTAGTAAAAACAATATTTATACATTAAACGCTAACCAAGTTACACGATTAGTATATGATGCTGGTGCATACGTGGTTTTGGCTTATAAACATTTTGGTGTAGAATATGGCTATTTTTACACAACAAAAGAATTTGAAAAAGGCTTAGACCATGGCTGGGGAAAATGTACTTTTGTGTTTGGTTTTTAAAAACATTTATACTCTTTTGCCACAGATTTTAAAGATAGGCACAGAATTATTTTGATATTTTATCTAGCAAAACGTTAAGGTTTACAATAGATTTTATAAGAAAAAAAGACATATTATCCCTTCGGGATAATATGTTTATAAAAACATATAAAAAAGTAGTTCGACCCCAACGGGGGTCGCACATAAACTTTAGATAGCGTTATTTATAAACTTTTGATGCTTTCAGCAACATTCAATTATAAATCTGTGTAAATTTGAGTAATCTGTGTCAATTATAAAATGAGTTTAAAAAAAGAAAAAATAATTAACACTTGTAAAATTTTACTTCAACAAAAAATTACAGACTTAAAACAGGCTTTAACATCTGTAAACGAAGCGGCAAATAACGAAACAAAAAGTACCGCAGGTGATAAACATGAAACAGCCAAGGCCATGATGCAATTAGAACAGGAAAAATTAAGTAACCAGCTTACTATTTTAAATACGCAACTAAACGATTTACAAAAAATTGATGCCAATAAAGTACATTCCATAATTAGTAACGGCAGCGTGGTTACAACCAATAATGGAATTTTATTTATTGGTGTGGGTTTGGGTAAAATTACTATTGATGAAAAAATTGTATTTACAATTTCATTTTTATCGCCGTTGGCTAAATTACTAATTGGTAAAAAATTGGATGATGCGGTAAAATTAAACGAAATTAATTATACGGTTTTAAAGATTATGTGATTCATGTCAAGCGCTTTACGAATTTAAGACAAACTGGTCTTCAATACCCTAAGTACGATTTGGAGTTTCAGGATTAAATCGCTTAAGAACAAAGATGCTGAGTCGGGCTTAGCATGATCACTAAAACAGTTCCATATTTAATATGACAAATACCCCCCCGATAACTCCTTAAAAACAGGATGCTCTATTGCCTCAGTAACGTTAATTAATTCAGCCGACGAATTACCTATCAACAACAATTTAGTGCAGTATTTTAAAACTAAATCCAAATCGTGGCTACTTACTAAAACGCATTTTTGCTCTTCGCTTGCAAATTTTTTAAGTAATAAAAATAGGTCGTGTTTGCTGGCGTAATCTAAAAAAGCCGAAGGTTCGTCCAACATCATTATTGGTGTTTGTTGCGCTACACATTTTGCAATCATCGTTTTTTGAAACAAACCATCGCTTAATTCATTTAAAAGTTTATCTTGATGCTGTACCAAGCCACAAACCGTTATGGCATTATTTATCTGTTTTATATTGTCTGTATTTAACGTATTAAATAAATTAGTGTAGGGTAATTGTCCAGCGGCAACTGCATCATAGCAAGTTAAATTAAACCCCGAAATTTTTTCGGTTAATACCACGCTAATTTGTTTTGCTAATTCGAGAGTAGATAGTTGACTTAAGTTTTTTTCGTTTATATATACCTCGCCACTTAATGGCGTTAATAAGCCGCACAGTGTTTTTAGCAATGTCGATTTTCCGCTTCCATTTAAACCTACTATTCCTATAAAATCAGATTTATTAAATTCTAAATTAATATTTCTTAAAACGGCATTTGGCTGGTTATTTTTTTTATAACCGAACGTGGCGTTATTTATTACAATGCAATTTGTGTTTACCATTGTTTGTTTTTAAATAGTAAGTAAATAACTAAGGGTGCGCCTACAAAAGTAGTAATCATATTAATGGGCAAGGCTGCTGTTTTTGAAAGGTTGTGACACACAACATCTGAAAACAACAAAATAATACTCCCAATTAACATACAACTTAGCAAATGCTTTTTTTGGTTAGAGGTATTGAAAATCATTCGAGATAGTATTGGTACTGCAATTCCAACAAATGCTATTGGTCCGCAAAAAGCGGTTGTAACACCTGTTAATACTGATGAAACTAAAATTAAATAAAATCTATTTTTGCTATAATTAATTCCTGAATTGGTTGCATAATTTTGGCCTAACAAAAAAGCAGTAAGCGGCTTTATAAAAAAGAAAACCGTTAACAAACATATTACCGAAACAGGAAGAAAAATTAATAAATCTAAATTTGTTGTTCCTCCTAATGAGCCCATACCCCAAATTACAAAAGATTTTAAACTATTAGGGTCGGCAAAGTACTCTAAAAAACTTTGTAAAGCGCCACAAATTTGTGAAAGCATTAAACCAATTAATAATAAAATTACGTTGCTGCTAATTTTTTTTGATAGTGCTAAAATTAAAAACGTAACTAATAAACTACCAATTACTGATGAGACTACAACAATGCTTTTTCCGAAAAAATAATTAGAAAATAAGTTTATCGAATTTCCTGCCAAAAAAGTTATAGCCACAAATAAAGAGGCACCCGAGCTAATACCTAACACATAAGGCCCTGCCAAGGGATTTCGAAAAATGAGTTGTAAAATTAATCCGGCAATAGATAAAGTACTACCCGCTAAAATTGCTGTAATTGTTTTTGGAAAACGGATTTGCCAAAAAATAAAATAGTTAGTTTGGGCATTTGATAAATTAACGGATTGGCTACCCCCAATAGCAAGACTTAAAAGCACCCCTACTAAAAAAAGAAGAATTAAAATTATGAATTTGGATATGTTGGATTTGAACACTCTTTTTTAATCAAGTTTTTTATAATAATTGAATTCATAATTTAATTTTAATTCCGGATGAAAAATTAAAATTAAATCGCTCAATACTTTATTAGGATATAAAATTCCTGTTTCCCAATAATTACTATAACCCTTGATATTTACAATTTTAGTATTATTATACAAATTTCCCGTTTTATAGGCCTTAAACTCTGCATAACGAGTTTCAAAACCCAGTATTTCTTTTTTAGAACTTACCATAGCCGGGTTTAACCAGTAGTCGGCGTCTTTTGCTTTAACATACACCTCTTCAAAACTTAAATTTAAACTGCCTGTGTGTGTGTCGTATTTAAATACATAATCGGCATTTGCGTCCTTTAATAAAGTAGCCATATAACTTTTTCCACCAGGAACATACCACACGTCTCCATATTTTATTTCGGTAAATACTGTCGGTTGAGTTTTTGCTGACGAAGCGATTGTCTTTAGTTCTAGATAATTTTTTTCTATTGTTTTAAAAACAGAATCGGCTAATTGTTCTTTACAAACAAAAGCTGCATAGAATTTAATCCATTCGGCGCGCGCTAAAGGCGTTTCTTCTAAATGATCTAAACACCAAACGGTTGGTATATTTGCCTGATTAATTTTTTTATTGCTGCCTTTTTCCGAGTTTCCCATTCCAAATGAGAAAATAATATCAGGATGTAAAACTATTGTTTTCTCCACATCTATTTCAGAACTTTTAACTAACTCTATTATTTTATGTTCTTCTATTTTTTTTAAGACGGCTGTATTTGTGTAATAATCGCTGTTTTCAATAGCGGCAATATGTTGCAGTTCGTTTAATTCGTATAACATTGTTGTATAAACGCTACTTAACGATGCTATTTTTTTGCAAGTGGTTTTAAAAATAAATTCGTTCTTGATTTTTTTTAAATTTAAAGTAGAATCTTTTAAAACAATGTATATGGCTGTAGTATCTTTTATATCAACATTGCCAAACAAATAAATGACTTTAAATTTTTCGTTTTCCGAAATCGAAAACCGTTTAGCGTAACGGATTGTTGTATCGTTTTTTAAAGGAAAGTTGGTGTAAGATTGTTCTGTCTGTTTTTTAATTGTGTTTGTACACGAAACACTAATTAACAAGAAAAAAATATATAAAGTTTTATTCAATAACCTAATTTATAAGCCTTGAAGATACAAATTTTTAAGTGTTTAAGTTTTTTTTAAATAGCTATTTAAATTTAATTCTGTTTTTTACTTAATACTCTTTTAATGTATTTTTCTGTAGGTAATAATGATATTTGAATTCGTTTAGCATATCTTATGCTACTTAATACTTCATTATTTTTTTCTTCAATTAATTTTTTTTGCTCCTCGGTTTCAATGCTTTTTATTTCAATTACTTGTTTTTGTTTTTTTATAACTCTAAACCTGCTTAAAATTACTATTGCAAAAAATAACGTAAGTATTAAAACTATAGAAATTGCAAAAATTATAAGCGTTTGTCGCTTTTTTTCTTCTATTTGAATGGTTTTTAATTTTTCCTCTTCAATAATTTTTTTTTCGTTTTCAAAATTTTGAGTTAATTTTCTAACCTCTGCCTTTCCTTCATCATTAAACAAACTATCTTCTATTGCATCAGATTGTTTTTTTACTAAATACGCTTTATCAAATTGTTTTAAACCAGCGAAAGCCTCTTCCATTTGTTTTAAATTATTTAACTTGCCCCACATATTATGGTCGTATAATTCATTAAATTTTTCTGATGAATCAAGAAATTGCATCGCTAATTTATATTCTTTTAAATTATTGTATGCCATGCCTATAGAACCAAAGTCTGAAGCGTATTGCTTTAAATCATTTATTTTTACAGCATTTTGGTGCGCTTTTTTATAATATTCTAATGCTTTTGAAGGATCATCCATCTCTAAATATGTATTACCTATTTGATTATAAGCAATGCCTATGTTTTTATTATCCTTTAAGTTTTCAAATATGTTTAGTGCTTTAAATTTATAGTCTAATGATTTTTTTAAATCCAAACCCATATAAAATCCACCAATGTTTAAATAAAAGTTAGCTGTTAAGTTTTTGTCTCCAATTTCTTCAGCAATTTTAACTGCCTTAAGCCTGTATTCCAAAGATTTTTGCTCGTTCTTTTGTTGGCTGTAAATTGGGCCAAGAAAAATATAGCATTTTGCAAGCCCTTTTTTATCGCCTATCTGCTCCGAAATTTTTAATGCTTTTAAAATGTATTCTAAAGATTTGGCTCCGTCGAATTTGTTACCAAATCCCCTTGCGGTTATTCTATAAGCGGTAGCTTCGTATACCGGTAGTTTTTTCTCTTTAGCAAATTTTAATCCTATTTGCGCATATTTTATGGCAGAATCTGGAATATTATTATTTATAAAGTTTGAACAATATAATTGTAGTGCGTTTAGGCGAGTCGTATCTGCAAATATATTATTTTTGTAAATATTTAATAAGGAATCGTTGGTTTGTGATAAAGAAATACCAGAATAAAACAACAATAAATAAAAGAAAAATTTATACATTATTAAAAAATTAATATCAATAAATATAATAGTTTATTGTTTAAATAAAAAAACTAAAGTCTAATTCTACTTTTTTGGAAATCGCTCTATCAAATAATCTGCGCTTAATTTACCACCACCAAAGGTTGTAAGAGTTAACAACATTAAAACATAATACAAAGGTATTTCGTAGCCATTATCGCTTGCGGCAAAACCATTACCCCAATGGGCCGTTTTAATTGCCACTAACATTGTAATTATTAAAGGAATAGAAATAAAACGAACACCTAAACCAAATAGTAATAAAAACACGCCTGCCATTTCGGTTGTTGCAGCTAAATAAGCGTTAAACTTGGGAGCTGGAATTCCAATGCTTCCAAACCATTCGGCTACAGAATTAATATCATCACATTTTACTTTTGCGGTTATATAAAAGCCGTATGCTAATATTAAACGTAATCCAAGCAAAGCAACACTCTGACCGTTATCGGTTAATTTATTAAATTTTAAAATTAGTTTTTTCATACTTTAATTTTTGCTATCCCTTACAAGGTTACACCGAAATATATTATAATCCTGTTATGGGTACTCAGGCTAAAAAACCTAAAACAAATTGGCGTTGTTTTAAATCTTCTAAAAAAGTTAAAGTGTGTTGGGTTAATAAATCAATATCGTTTATTTGTAATAAGGTATTTGCTTCTTGTAAAATAGTGCTAAGTTGCAAACCGTTAGTAATGTTTTCAATAATAAAAACGTATAACATTGATAAATCTATAAACTGAACATTACCGGTTTCTTTTTCGCGGTAAATGAGTAAAAAATAATTGCCTTGTTTTTCTTCTAATTTTTCTGTTGGGGCTGTAGTATGAACAGGGTAACTTAATTGAATTAATTTGTGTTCGGGGTTTAACGCGATGGTATCTGTTAACCAACTGCCAATTTCTTTTGTTTTTGGGTAAGCAATGTCCTCCATTGTATGAACGTCTAATTCCAACCACTCAAAATACAATAAGTCGTTTAAAAAAGGAATATTTAATTCTTCCTGACTATTTTTTTGTTTACAATAATCATAAAACTCTAAGGGCATGCGCCACACTTGTGTAGTTTGGCATTTGTGCTCAGCAAAATAATTGTACACTAATTTTTCCCAAACGGCTTCAGGTAAAAAGCTATGTGCAATAGGGTACGCGGTTTCTAAAGTATCGCTGGCAATGTTAAATACCAAACGACGGTATTGGTATAAATTATCTTTTTTTATGTCGATTAAATCGGGCTCGTTCCCGGTACGGCAATAATCGGCCAAGCGGGCCTGCTGTGTATGCGTATCTTGTTTAAGCAATTGCATAATTGGTTTGCCATTTTTTCGAAACAATTGTATCTAATCTGTTTATTTCGTTTTGTAATTCTGAAAGTTCAGGAATATTAAAATCACGCTCTAACAAAACGGGTACGGGTTTAATTAAGCCGGCTGTAAAATCAAATAATTCAAACACAGGGTCAATTACTGCCTGCCCATGTGTGTCAATTATTAGTGTGTCGCTAACTTGTTCGTGTCCCGCAATGTGAATGTAGGCTACTTTATTTAAAGGTAAGTTTTTTATAAATTCTTTTGCGTTGTAATTATGATTAAAGGCGTTTACATAAACGTTATTAACGTCTAATAGCATGCTGCAACCGCTTTCGTTTATTATTGCCGAAAGAAATTCTTCTTCTTTCATTTGTGCCGCAACCGATGTGTAATAACTTACGTTTTCTAACACAAGGGGCATTTCTAAAATATCTTGTACTTGTTTAATGCGTTGCACAATGTGCTTTACCGCATCTTCTCTAAAAGGTATTGGTAATAAATCGTACAAATGTGCATTATCGCATTTACTGTAGCTTAAATGTTCGCTATAAATTTTTACGTTGTATTGTTTTAAAAATTGTTTTACTTGTTTTACAAAAGAAATATCTACCTCGTCGGGGCTGCCAATACTAAGCGATAAGCCGTGACACGTTATAGGAAATTTTTCCGCAGCTTTATCTAATTGTTTTTTCCAATAACCGCCCATGCCAATCCAATTTTCAGGGGCTAGCTCAATAAATGCAGGTTGTAAATCGTTAGTGGTTAACAATTCTTCTGCAAAATCTTTGCGAAAACCTATGCCTATGTGGTGATTGAGCATTATTATTAGATGTTGGATTTTAGTTGTTTAAGACTTCTCGATATGCTCGTTTCCCCCGCTATTCGAATTGACATAGAATTAAAACGAAAATGCCCTTCTAAATTTAGAAGGGCACCTTGTTAATTGATAATTAGTGAGGTTTTGCTTCTTCTTTTTTGTGCTCGCCTTTTTTCTCTCCACACTTGCCTTCGCCGCATTTTCCGTCTTTAGCTTTTTTCTCGCCGCATTTGCCATCTTTAGCTTTTTTCTCGCCGCACTTAGCATCTTTAGTTTTAGCGTCTTTAGTTTCGGCTTTTTTCTCGCCACAAGTAGCTTCTATAGATTTAACTAATGAAGTACGAACTTCGCCAGCAGTACCTAAAGCATTGTAGTTTAATAAACTTGTAGCTTTAACTGCGGATACGCTCATTAAAGCAGCTGCAATCATTGAACAGCTAATTAATTTTGATTTGTTTTCCATTTTGTTTAATTTTTAAATTGGTTTGTTTAGTTAAATATACGATGTGAGTAATAAAAACTTACAAGCAAAAATTAACTTTTTTCTATGTTTTGTGTAATTAATTGATTTAGAGCAACTTTCTTTTCGTTACTAAGTGTTAAATTTATGTTATGTATGTTTTTTAACAGAATTTTATCTATTATGTTAACTTGATTTACAAACCTGCGGCAGTATTTGCAAGTAAATAAATGAAATTTTAATAAACTTTTTTCGCCCACACTTAAGCCATTGTACTTTTGTTTGGTTATAAGATAGGTAGCATCTTTACAACCAAATTCGTACCATTTATAAGTATGTGCTTTAAATTCTTCCATTATAAGTTAAGCCAATTTTTTTCTAAGCATTGGCGTATTTGTAATTTAGCCCGGTGTATTATAACCCAAAAATTAGACGAGCTTAGTTCAAATTCCTTACAAATAAGTTTAGCATCTTGTTCATCCATTAAACTCATGGTAAATACGCCTCGCCATTTAATAGGTAATTTTTCTAAGCAATTTTCTAAAGTGTTGTAAAACTCTTTAGTATCAGTTTCGGTTTCGCCTATCTCCCACTCTTTTGGCGAAGTATGCTCCTGCCATTTTCCTAATTTTTTTGTGTCGAAAAAATAATCGTAGGATGGCGACTCTACAGCATTTAATTGCAAAGGCTGTTCGTTGCGTGTACTGGCTTTTTTATAATAATCAATAATTTTATTTTTTAAAATACTAACCAGCCATGTTTTTTCAGAAGCCATTCCATTAAAAGTTTCTTTTGCTTTTAAGGCAGATAAAAAAGTATCTTGGACTAAATCTTCGGCCAATTCCTGCTTGTTTACACGGTAATAAGCAATATTGTATAAATAATCGGCATAGTTTTGCACCCATTGGTTTGGGCTTAAAGTATTATTTTTATTTTGTAAAACTGTACTCAAAATATTAAGCTAATTTAAAATAATTTTACTAACTTTTTTGGTTGATTAAAAAAATTACAAAAAAAATCAAACCTACATAAACTTTTGCAAAGCCTAATTTGGGTTTAAGATTGATGATTTAAGCGCTACGCTAGAAACAAAAATCATCTTTTACACATATCAAGGCCTTTTAACACAAATAGGCTTTTACGCAAAACTTTATTGGGGCGTAATAAAAAAATTAAAATAAATTTTAACTAGACTCTGTAAAATAAAATTTTTATATTTAAAAATTAAAAAATATAAATATGAAAAATTTAATTATAGCCCTAGCCTTACTTTTTAGTTTAAGCATACAGGCTCAAGTGGGTAAAGTTTTTCCAACTATTATTGGTGTTTCATTAAGTGATAAAAGTATGAGTTTGCCTGTAAAAAACGGTAAGTTTAGCATTGTTGCCATTTCTTTTAATAAAAGCGCCGAAGATGAGCTAAAAAAATGGCTCAATCCTTTATACGATACTTTTATGAATAAAGATAAAGGCAAACTTAGCATGGGCGAAGCGCATGATGTAAATTTTTATTTTGTTCCATTGATTGGAGGATTAAAAATAGTTGCAAATAAATTTAAAGAAACTACCGACAAAGCTTTTTGGCCATATATTATGGATACAGATAAAACAGACATAAAACTTCAACAAAAATTATTGGACATTAAGGATAATAAAATACCTTACTTTTTTGTGTTGGATAAAGATGGTAAAGTTGTAGAAGTACAGAGCGGCGACTTTAATGAAGATAAAGTTGATAAATTGGAAGAAGCGGTTAACTAAACTAACTATATAGTTTAGAAAGTTAAAAAGTTTAGAAAGTTGGAAACAAACATTTTAAAAATTGGTTTTGATGCCAAACGCGCCTTTTTAAATAGCAGCGGTTTGGGTAATTATTCGCGCACCTTAATTACTAATTTACAAAATTTTTACCCGGCAAATAATTACCATTTATTTACATCAAAAAATACCGATGTGTATTTTAAACCCAATGTAAATTTAAAAATACAAACGCCACAAACAACGTTTGATAAACACTTTCCAATGTTTTGGCGCAGCTACTCCGCTACGTTAGGATTTGATAAATTAGGGCTAACTATTTATCACGGATTAAGTAACGAGTTGCCTCAAAACGTTTTAAAGTTTAAAGGCAAAAAAATAGTTACAATACACGATTTAATTTTTATGCGTTATCCGAAGCTGTATAAACCTTTGGATAGAAAAATTTATGAGAAAAAAGTAAAACACGCTTGCAAAGTTGCCGATGTAATTATTGCCGTAAGTGAACAAACTAAAAACGACATAGTTATTTTTTTTGGCATTAACCCCAATAAAATAAAAGTAATTTACCAAGCGGTTGACGAACGTTTTTTAAAACCAATTTTAGAAACGGAACAGCAACAAATAAAAACTGAATACAATTTACCTACAGATTTTTTATTGTATGTTGGAACTATTGAAGAACGAAAAAACTTATTATCTATTTTAAAAGCTATAAAAGATTTGCCAAACCAAACGCTTGTGGTGGTTGGTAAAAAAAGAAATTATTTTAAGCACATACAAGCATATATTTTACAAAATAATTTAACTAACCGTGTTTTTTTTCCGGAAAATATAAGTAATGCCGATTTACCAAAAATATACAGCTTAGCAAAAGCGTTTGTTTACCCCTCGCTGTTTGAAGGTTTTGGCATACCAATTATAGAAGCCATTGCCTGCAAAGTACCTGTTATTACTACAAAAGGAGGTTGTTTTGCCGAGGCAGGTGGGAATGCCGCACTATACACTACCTTTGGCGAAATTGATGAATTAAAACAAGCCATTGTTTCTGTAACAGAAAATGATGAATTAAGAGCCCAATTAATTAACGAGGGTCAAAAACATATTTCAAATTTTTATCCTGAAAAAACAAGCAAGGAATTGATGGGCTTGTATAAAGAAGTATAACGTTTTTTGGAATTGCGATCAACAGACCTTTGGCCGAAACAAATTTTTACACATATTGAAACGGTAACTTTAATTTCATATTCTGCTAATTTGTCAATTGTTGTTTTTTTTAATGTAGTGTCGATTTATATTGCCACAAACGTTTTCGCACTAAATTTTGGCGGGTTTTGAAACAATGTTTACCGAAATGTTTGTTTAAAGATACAATGTTTGTGAACATTTGCAAAGCGAAAATAAATTTCTTTCGCGGCAGCATCTACGTTTGCAAATGCCAAAGCTGAATATTCAAATTAAATTTAACCGCTGTTAGTTGTTCGTTGTTATAATTTTACTTGCATTCAATGTGTTTATTTTCATTTCGTCATTTTAGCTTTTAAGTCTTCTGCTCTTTGTCTCCCTGCTTTAAAATTTGGGTCTAATTCAATTGCTTTTTCAAGATAAATTAATGATTGAGCTTTGTTTTTACCATTCTGTCTTTGATTTGCCCAGGCCCAATAAACAAAACTCATAATTTTCCAATTGGCAAACTCATTATTTACACTTTGTTTGTCTATAATAGATTGCATATCAATTTTAGCAAATTTCTTTTTTGAAAAGAAAAACCAAGGTAAATTTTCAGCAACACTTCCTCTCAAAAACTCAGGTAAATAACTAACATCGCCATATTTTTGAACACTCTCCTCAAACAATTTAAACGCATCGCCTACCAAGCCTAACTTCATCGTTTCGCCACCAAGTAACGAAAGTGCAGATGCTCTGTAAGATGTTATAAATGGCAATAATTCTTTTGTTGTTGTATTAAGGAACAATTCACTCAAAACATCATAACTTTTCTTTGAGTATCCTTTGAAATTTGTTTTCGCCAAAAATCCAAGATTCAGAGCCGTTTCGTGGTAGATAATTCCAAGCCGTAATTTATTTATTTCTGTTGGCTCTTTTTGGAATTGTTGTTCAACTTCTTTGAGTTTTACTTTCAATTCTGTTGTGTCAATAATCTCCATAACATCATTTAATTGATGTTCATACGTTTTGACTTTGGTAAAATCTAATTGCTGTGCCGTTAAGCTGTTTGTAATTGTCATTGCTGTGAAGATTAAAGTGAATAATTTGTACCCCATTTTTACTTGTTTTAATGAGATACAAAGGTGCGATGACAATGAGCTTTTAAACGATGACTTAAGTTAAGATTTTTGTTTAGTATGAATTCTTTTTTGAATTCTGCTTAAACTCTCTGGACTTACGCCCAAAAAGTTTGCTATATATTTTTGTGGAATTTTTTGAAATATGTCAGGCTGCTTTAGTAATAAGTTTTGAAACCGCTCTTCGGGTTTATCGGAAGAAAGCGACATTGCAATTTCTGTTGCTCTTTGAGCTACTTGTTCTGCCATCAGCCTGCCAAAGGTTTCATATTTACTACATTCACTATATAACTTGTAAAGATTTTCTTTTTGGATAATAAATACTGTTGTGTCGTCCATAGCCTGCAAGTTCATTATGCAAGAAGTGTTATGTGTGAAGCTTTGAAAGTCGGTTACCCAAGAATTTTCAAAAGAAATATCACAGGTCTTTTCGATACCTTCTTTAATATGAAAATGTCTGATAGTGCCATTGGCAATAAAGCCAATAAAATTACAAACTTTTCCGTCTTGAAGTAAAAAGTCTTTTTTCTTAATCTTTTTAAGTTCAAAATATTTGTCTAATAAACATAATTCCTTGTTATTGAGAGTAACAAAAGTGTTACAATATGTTTTTAGTTTTTCGAGCATTTTGTTAAAGTATAATTTACTACAAAGGTTTGTCTGTGTTGTTTTTTACAATGACCGCTAACGGTTTCGGGGCTTGCGTTCGGCGGGTTTAAAAACTGTCTACCACCACAAAACTTAATTTAAAGATACAAAACTTTTTCTTTTTTGCTTTATGAAGATAAAAGTCCCGCAGGGGCAAAAGCAAAGCAAAAAACTACTCGTCAACCCCGCTGACGGAAGCCCAGCTGTTGAACTAAACCTGTGGTATCCAGCGTTACTTAACTCTTTGTTTACAAAAGTTCTTTTTTTCGTTTAAGATACTCTAATCAATTAAAATTTGAATTATGAGTTTCAAGAAAAAAGAGAGCTACACAAAATTAGACCAAGCTAAAGACCATGTTATTAGCTTTAAAAATACTTTTTGATTATTTGAAGAGCACGTTGTTATTAATCAAAAAAGCTGAGCAATACTTATTAGTTATAGAAGAAGCATTGCTTATGTGGTGATCAAAAAACACAAAAATGAAGATCAAACTTTGACTCATTTTAAAATAAAAAGAAACTCTTCTTTTTAAAATTGCATAATACAAAATTTTCCAAAATCCGTTTACTGACATGGGCTACCGAAGCTACAGTTCAACAAATGATTAAATCTAAAATCCGCCGAAGGAGGCGGAACATCGTTTAATCCTTATATGTTAGCGGCTGGCTTTATCTTTCAGTCTTTGCTTTGCACTAATTGTTGTGACTGTGTCCCTGAACTTGTCCCACTGGTCGTTTTCTAAAACCGCTACTTTAACTTTGTTGTCATTTTGCATTTTAAAGTAACCGAATTTTTGAAACGGCTCGTCCTTTTCTTCAAAGTCAATAAAAAACATAAATTCATTTGCCCATAGCCACGCAACGTCACCGAATATTGAAGAAGCGAAAATAAAATTTTTACCAGCTTGCGCGTCAGACTCAGAAGTCATTACAAATACTGGAACGTCCTTAAAAGGAATTTCATCGTTAAGGATTTGTCTTAGGGTTTCCTTTTGATGTTCTTTTAGATGCAAGTCTGAAAATGCAATATGGCCTGAAACTGCCGCACGAAAAGCCATTGAATAAACCACTAATTTAAAATTAGCATAGTCCGAAGCATTATTAATTAATACTTTGAATCCACCATCATTTTTTGTAATGCTACAATTATTTTGATACACACCTTTTTTAAATGGATAATAAAATTCATTGGCAAATTTCCGTTCCCAATTACCTATTTTAGCTTCACAGCCACAGCACAAAATATGCGGTATTTTTGGCGTGTCTTGTTTTGGCTTTTGTTTTAGTTCAGGGTCAATAATGTCGGTGGTGAAACTTGCTCGGTTATTATCGTCAGTTGTCAATAGAGTAACGCCAAGAAAACGTGGGAAAATATGAGAGCCCCGATGGTCGGCTGGATTTGTCTTACAGAGATTACAGTTCGGTAATGTTTTAGTTATGTTTGAATTGTCTGGCATTATTTATCTTTTTGACACGTCACGCATTCATCAACGGAAATTATGAGATTAATCGTCCTTGAAAGATTTACACTTTCATTGGCGATAGGAATTTCTATTAGGTTTTGTAATTCATTTTTCTTCCCTGATTGAATATACTCCGCTTTAGAAGTAATTTCTTGAATCTTAAAACCGTTTTTGTCTAATATAGTGAACTTAAATGTTGCCAAATAAGTTACTTCTGTCGTTGCTAAAACTACAAAATCTGTCCCCTTAACCGGTTTATTTACCTTGTATTTTTTAGGTATAGAAGTAGTATCAAGATGTTCAATATCAAACTCAATTTTATAGCCGAGATAAAAATTATTCTCACGGTTCACGAATTTTGTTTGCCCTTTAATATTTTTAATATCGGGTAAAGGAATTTCTTCAAATATGTCTTTATTTATTAAAGGGCTGTTTGAAATTTTTAAATCAGTCCATTTGTCAAGAGTATTTTCTGATTTTGTCTGCGTATCGGTCTGGCATGACCAAGCGAAAAGGCAGAACATGTATATTGTCAATTTTCTCATAGTATTCATGTCAAGCTTGCCGCTAACGGTTTCGGGCTTGGCGAAGGTGGCGATTTTCACCACAAATGTTGATGCGGAGAACCAAACTTTGTTTAACCACAAATGTGTCTGCGGAGCACTGAACCGCCACTTTTGCCAAACCCGTGTTATGTGCTGCCCTTTCTCTCATTGTATTAGCGATTAATATCAACTATTGTGTCCAAAGGCGTCCAAGCGATGTAATTATTTTCTGTCAAATATTCCTCTGATTTAGATTGTAACTCTGCTGAAACTTTCTTTTCTTCATCTGTCATACTCGGTTTGTAAATTTCTCTAAGACCTTTTCCCGTATAGTGAACTAAATGATTTTCTTCAATTCTAATTGTTCCTGCATTTATTCTGCTTCCGTTTGAGAGAGTTAGAATAGGAGTGTCGTTGGATTTAAGTTTAGCTAATATTTCTGGGTTTATGTAACCTGTAACTTCTTTTTTGAAGTTTGGTCTTGCACCAATTTCTGGTTTCTCAACTTCTTCTGTCGTCTTTTTTTCAAATGTTGGTTTTGCTCCAAGCTTTGGTTTTTGGATCGCAGGTTCGTTATAAATTTCTCTTAGTAAATCAACATAGCTATTCTCAAAATTCTCATCGTTCCTTGTGTCTATGTGAATGAACTGTTGCATAAATGCTGGAATACTTTCTTCTTTACTTCCTGCTCTCAAAACAGGAATTACTTTTTCATTGTCAGTTTGATTCTTATAAAGGTCAGCATTCATAATTGAATATTCATAGCCAACACCGCCTGTTCTTTTATCAGCCTTTAATTTATAGTTTGGAGTGAAAACAATAATTATCCGTTCTGCTTTTTCAATTGATTGCTCCACGAAGTGAGGAAGATTTTTTCCTGCCTTTAAATAAAATCTGTCAAGTATCACATCAATTCCGCCAGAGCATAAACGGTTTGCCAAATTTAAAACCCAATCTTTATGTCCTTCGTCATCCCAAGAATAGGAAATAAAAACTATTGGGTTGTTTGATGCTTCTTTTTTTACTTCTGGAGTTGAAACAACTTCTTTTTTTAATACAGGCTTTCCTAAAAGCTCTTCAATCTTTTCTACTTTGTCTGATTGGTGCGGTTTTAATATTTCAAGAATTCGGTTAACAACTTTCAAACGCATTTCTTCTTTTAGTCCTAGAAGAATGTCGTAGTAGAAAATTTTTCGGCTTGTGCTTTTTCCTTCTCTGTTCCGTTGGTCAATGAATTGTGTGTAGTCAGGAAAGTAAGGTTCAAATTCTCTTACAGTGTTAATGAACCTTGGTCCAGTGTAATAGGTTGCTGTGTCGCCTTGATTATTTATCAGTTCAAATAGTCTGTTATATATTTCAATCCAATTCATCGGGATATTTTTTGGTGGTGTTAGTTTGAAACCTTCTTCTTTTGTTTTTAGCTGTTCAAATTTATTGATTGCTATCTTACAAATTTCTTCGTCTGGAAAATGTCTTGCGTAATTAACCGCCTCGTTCAGCGTTTTTCGTTTTACAAGTTCAATGACAAGAGTTCTGTAATTTTCGTTTGTAAGTCGGTAAAATTTTCCGTGGTTAAGAATGTATAAAGTATCAAGATTATCTTCAATATCTTTTCGTTGAATTGGATAGTCGCTAACTTTCTTAAAAAACTCTTGTTCAAAAATCGTTGCAGCTTGTTGCAACAACGTGTCGCTTGAAATGTCCTTTTTATCAGTGTAAAGCAAATTAAGTATGTCTGTCCATTGCTCCTTGTAAATGAGTTGATATATATTTTCTTGGTCTAACATTTTTGTCTTTTCACTTTTTTATTTCTGTCCGTTTAAAGTTGGTTGTCCTACAGGGTTGCACATAACGGTTTGCGGGTTTAAAAAGTTGGCGATTTCGAAGCACAAAACTGTCTGCCAGCACTGAACTTAATACGAAGCACAAAACTTCATTTAACCACTGAACCGCCAATTTCTTGTAGGTGTTGTTATAAGTCGTTTTTCTTATTGTCATTTTGCGTCTGTATTTCGAATTGAATTCCTCCTAATTCTAATCACCCAATCGCCAATAATAATTAGAATTGCAATAACAGTAATGGGAAAAGTGGGTTCCATAAAAATATGTTCAATAA